>JAUHWE010000003.1 GCA_030424825.1 Verrucomicrobiia bacterium | reverse complement strand
CATTCAGTCGTACTGTGGGAAGACGGGTCTGGTTTGGGCAATGTGGCTCGGTATGGGCCTGGAATCTTATTCCCTCGAGTCTCGGAAGTCGTCGGAATTTGACTTCAGCCTTTAGGAAACAGCCCGAGTTTGTAGGCCTTCCCTACCGCCGAAGGGGCATTGTTGACGTGTAGTTTCTCGTAGATATGACCGACATGCGTGTCGACCGTAGCATATCCAATCGAGAGTTTCTGGGCGATCTGCTTCTTCACTAGGCCTTCGCTGAGAAGTTTCAGGATTTCCAATTCCCGATCGGAAAGTCCGATGTCGAGTTGTTCCTTAGGCAATCGGGATTGTAAATTCTGTAACAAGAATTTTGCGACGCTAGGATCCAAAGTTGCTCCGCCACCATGTACCAGCCGAATGCCATCGACGATTTCCTTGACCCGGGCCGACTTTAGAAGGTAGCCGGATGCTCCCAGTAATATCGCCCGCAGCACGTCCGCTTCCTGATCCGATTGAGTGAGAATCACAATTTTCGCCTTGGGTGCGTATTCCTTGAAATAGCGGATGGAATCGAGTCCTCCCATCCCGGGGAGCCTTAGGTCGAGCAGTATAATGTCAGGTCGCGGTTTATCGAGGGGCTGAAGATTGCGTAGAGCGATTTCAGTTGTTCCATACTGATCCATGATCTCTAGATCTTCCTCTTCACCGATCGCCAGATTGACAACTTCTCGGTAGTCTTTGTTGTCTTCGACCAGCATGACTTGAATTTTCGTATTCATATTTAAAAGATATCAAAAAAGGTTAGGACAGTTTTGTTTGCAAAGTGATTAAGGTGCCCCCTGAAGCAGTTGAGCTGGCGAAGACTTGCCCCCCGATCAATCGGGCCCGACGCCTAAGTGAAGGAGGAACGTTAATTTTGGGATCAGCGGGTAACCCTTTCCCGTTGTCGCGAACAGTGAGGCATAGCTGATTGTCCCGGGCGGATAGTCGAGTCTCCACGTTTGTGGCATCCGAATGGCGTATGATATTAACGAGGCACTCATTGTAGAAAAGGTGGAGATCAATGCGTTTGCGGGGTTTCAGGCGTTCAATGTTTTCTTCGTTCTCGAATACCAGATCGTGTTTCAAGTCGGTGGTGATGCGGCGAGCGCTCCGTTTCATTTCGCCTATCAGGTCCTGGTACAGCCCTGGAGTATCCAGCATATTGGTACAATTTTTAGCTGCTTCGCTGGTACTGCGGATAAGTGCTCTAATTCGTTCCAGATACTCGCCAGCTTTTGCAGGCGTGTCTTTAGCTGCTTGAGCCAGATCTCCCAGTAAGGCAATCGCATGCAGATTGGCCCCAAGTTCGTCGTGGAGATCGGCAGCGATCCGTTCCTTGGTTCTGAAAACCGCACGCTGGCGCAGGGTTCGGTCAACCAAGACCAGAATGATGCCGCCGGCAACGAGGAAGGCCACGATCCAGCTAAGGATGCGAAGATTGGCCTTCTGGCGCTCGTATCTCCGATTGAGTTCCGCTTCTACTAGAGGCAACTCGAGTTCAAGGTCGTGGCGTCTTGATAACTGACCAATCCACTTGTGTAGCGGCAGTATTTCACCGTAGAGGTTGTTTCCGTCGGTCAAGGCGGTCACGGATCTCACCGGAAGATCAGGAGCATGTACGGAGAAGGCGGTCTTTCCAAGGGCGATGTTCTGGTTGTTTGAAAGCAATTCGATTTCCGCAAAACCCAATCGTTGCCCCACCGTTCGTTCTCCGTTTTCCCGGAAGGTTTCGATTACGTATGGCTCGATTGCCGTTAGGCGAACATATCTAGATTGAGTAGGTCGCAAACGCATCGGTACAATTGGGCTGACCTCGAAAACGCTTTCCCGCCGAAAGTCGAGTAGCAGTTTCGCATCGGAAAAATCGGCATTCATTGCACCCTCTACCGTTAGATGATAGGGAAAGCCGAAATCTCCTGGGAAAGCCTGGGGCACGGTATCGCTTTGGTCGACGGCGTGCAGTATTATCTGATCGAGAAGAAAGGGCGATTCCAGATCGATCGTTATGCTGGCGCTCCCATCGATGTCGGTGCTCACGAAGGAAACACTGGGTTCCCCATGAGCGGCATTCATCAAATAGGGGAGTGATCCGTCTACCAAGTACCTGGGATGCCATGTGCCTGCGCCGGTACTCTGATCAGAAGAAGTTCGAACGTTCCCTCCAAGAGCGATGTTGGTCTCGCCGCTGAAGACCATGATTTCGGCGAGCTGGAGCGTGTACTTGTTGTCGAAGGATCGAGGCGACAGTCGTATGGTTTCAATTCGTATCCAGGAAGCGGTGATGTCATGGCAGGGGATGATAAACGGAGCCACTCTAGTGGTTGCACCGACGTTTGAATCATAGGTGGCGACCGTTTGGCCGACGGGGTCGCTACTGTCACCTGCAATAACCTTAAAGGCAGGAGGAAAACTGTCCGCTCGGAATCCGAGTTGCGCGTCCCGCCAAATGGTGGGAACGAGAACGATGGAATCGATGGACGCCTCCTTCTCCAATATGATTTCGATAGATTCGGTCGCGATTTCAGTAGGGCTTGTCTTTGAGCGAAAGCCGATCGCTCCCACACCGCTTCGCAGACTATAGCTGGCGAGTTGCTTTAGCTCTTCCTCTATAAGTTTCCGACGGTCTTCGAGCTGGCTTACCGACAGCTTTTTTGTTTTACTGGCGACTTCGCTGAGTTCGGGATTGACCGACAGTGAAGCCGAGAGAATCGCCATCGGAATAACACTTCCGCAAACGAGTGAACGTAAAGTTGGACTGATGGATAGAGCCAGCGAAGCGAGGCTTCGGCTGAAGCTTGGATTGGCGTTGAGAGCGTTGGAAAATAACGGGGAAGAAGCCATTCAAAGGGTAGGTAAACGTCAATTCAGAGACGGGAGTAGAGTACCACCGACCTCATTCGAATCCCATCCGGTAAACACGGGATACTCAAGCTTATGAGGGGGTGGTAGTGTGTCTATCTCCTTAGTCGGAGACGACCCCGTTTCTTCTTACTAAGTCCCTTCCCCCAATCCCTAAGAATCGCCTGATGTTTGAATCAGATATTCTAACACTAACTATAGCTATGAAAAAGTTACACCCTAATGCCTCGCTCCAATCACGAAACTGGTTGGGCCTACTGTTCAGCTTTGGGCTGATCCCCGCAATTCTGCATGCTCAGGACAGCGCTGATGACCAAGAAGAAGTCTTCGAACTCTCTCCTTTCTCTGTCGACGATTCGAATAACCAAGGTTATCGTGCCACTCAGACTTTGGCCGGTACTAGGCTACGCACCAACTTGGGGGATGTGGGAGCTTCCATTACGGTCATGACGTCGGAGTTTATGGAAGATCTCGGGGTCAACAGCTTCGAGGAAGCTCTAATCTACACTCCGAGCGTAGATTTGACGCAGTCCGATAATACCGACCAGAACCGGGCTCATGGATCGCAGATGCGCTATGGAACTGGGCAATCTTATTCGATTCGCGGGTTTAATACGAACGCGGGTAACCAGTCGGTTTCACATGACTTTTTTGACGGAGCGGACTCCCCGGACAATTACAATTTGGAACGGGTCACACTTTCACTAGGGCCAAACGCACTTCTAATTGGGGTAGGAAACCCTCAAGGGGTAGCGATCACAAGTACCAAGAGAGCTCACTTTGGGCGAGATGCGACAAGCTTTCGTACCCAGATTGATCGTCATTCATCTTTACGCGGTTCGATTGACCTTAATCGAATACTCGTCGAAGACAAATTTGCGATCCGCCTCAATCTGCTTTGGGACAAACAGCGAGAATTTCGTCGATACGCAGGGAAGGATCAAGTGCGTGGAACGATTTCCATGACTTACAATCCTTGGGAAAACACCACGTTTCGCCTGAACCACGAGGGTTACGACATACACCGTAACATCGCTCCATTAAAGTATACCTTCGATGCGGGCCTGATGCGTTGGGCGGCAGCGGGAAAACCAACGGTCGATTTCGTGCATTCAAACGTGGCGTGGAATGGGACGCGAGAGTACGTTGATCATCTAGGCAATCCTATTCCAGTTGCTCCGGGAGTGATGGACGAAGACGGATTTGTCGATTCAGAAGCGGACTTTGATCCCAACGATGCCATTAGTCGGATCGGTGGACATAGCCAAATATGGATTGGCGGGTTGGATGGTGTGAATGCGGTATGGAATTCTCGATTCATGGGCCAAGTGCAGAACAATACTTTTGACGGAATCACGTCTCCTCGATTTCAAGATGAGAATCCTTGGGAAATTACGGGAATTCCGAAAGATGCTAATTTATATGGTGGCACCTGGGATGATCCCTCATCCCATGAGCGTGGCCGTTGGACACATGCTTTTTGGGAGCAGAAGCTGGCGGAAAACCTTTTCCTTGAAGTGGCGCATAACACTACGTATCATAGGAGAGACTACACACCAGGCTGGACGGGCGATATAAAAGTAGATGTCAATCGTTACACGCCGGATAACCAGCTCAACCCTGGCTACCTCCAGTACTACGGTGAAGATACTAACCAGCAATTTCGTGAAGTGGACACGGATATCAGTGAAACTCGGGCCACCCTGTCCTATGAACTGGATCTAACTGAAAACAATTCTTGGCTGGGCAAGCATAGTTTCAGTACCCTGTGGTCTGACAAGCGCTTCGACAATGATGAAGACTTGCTGCGCAACTTCAACATTGCGGCCATTGGGGGCGGCAACGGATGGAATGCCAACCCAGCCAACGGGGGATACGGTATGCGGTCTCGGACCTATTTCGTAGACGGAAACCTGCCTATCGTTGGGGATTCCAACCAGATTTTGAAACATAAGGATTTGTTGGAAGGCTACGGATTGACGGGCGTGACTGCCGTCGAGTCGCAGCCGATTCAGATTGAGCGCCTAATGTTTTTGCCTGCTAGAAAGAACCGGGCGGAAACGGAGTCGATCTCCGCTGGTTGGCAAGGCCGTTGGTTTGGAAACAAGCTAATCACAGTCGTTGGCTATCGCGAGGATGATGTTGAAAGCTTTGTCGCAACCGGTACGCGGACTGTCACGGTTCCTGGCGCTCCGGCTGGGGCGACTTGGTTTACCCCCGGCTCAGAGCTTCCTTTCAACGCGGATCCGCTTTTGACGGCCAGTGGTATTACTAGGACCTACAGTGCCGTCTACCATGCCACGGAGGCCGTATCGCTCTTTTACAATGAATCAAGCAATTTCCTGCCGGTTGCGAACGCAACCTGGGTGAATGCGCTGGGTCAATCGCCGGCTAATGGACAGGGGGAAACTCAAGACTACGGCGTCCGCTTTAACCTCCTTAACAATAGGCTCCACATTGGGTTAACCAAGTTCGAGACGACCAATAATAATGAACCTCGCAATGCTAATGCCGATGCGGGCGGGGCAAGGGCCACGATTGACCGGTTGCGCAACAACTACCGGGATGGTACTGAATTGTTGGATGCGGGCGGAAACCTTGTGGGGGGCCATCCCTATTTCGCGGACATGGCGAACGATGGGGGATACCCAATCGATACCGGGGCGGTATCCGATACCTGGAACTACGTTGCGGAAGGCTACGAATTGAGCGTTACGTTCAATCCATCCGAGAACTGGCGGATCGCTTTATCGGGCAATGAGAACGTCAATCAACTTGGTACGCACTTGGCGGCCATGGGTGAATACATGTACAACCGCGACACGAAGTTTGAAGGGCTAGGCACTTGGCGCACCTTCGCTTCTGAGCTTCGCAAGGTTGAGGCAGGAACGGTGTCCAGCTTCTTCAATCTCGATCCTTCGCTTGAAAACCATCGTATTCAGGCGGGCAACGACGCCCTCTTCATCGAGCAGCAGACAGACAGCTGGGAGCAGAACTATCTGGACGATGTTGCCTTAACCGGGGTAACCACTGCTCAAAACGGAAAATATGCTGCCAATTTCCTTGCGACTTACACCTTCGCTGATGACAGCAAATTGAAGGGTTGGAGCATCGGGGGAAATGGGCGCTGGCGTAGTGCGAACACCATTGGCTACGAACGTTTCGACGTAAACGGGCAGCCGACTGGATTCATTGACGTTAGCCGTCCTGTCAAAGGTGATGAGTACACCGAGTTTGGAATGTTGCTGGGCTATCGTACTGCCATTTGGAATGATAAAGCTGACCTGAAGCTACAGTTAAACGTGAGCAATTTGTTTAACGAAACGGCTCCAATACGCGCGTCGGCCCGTTACGATACTCGTGGTGTTCATGGGGCTGTAAACGAGCTGGTTCCGGTTGGCTGGAATTTACGTCATCCACGCAACGTCACTTTGACCTCAACGATTGGATTCTAGTATGTGATTAAGTTGTTTTAAGTACCAATGGGTTAGTTTTCGCCTCGTGAAGGAGTAGCAGTAAAATGCATACAAATTCGCGGGGCGATTTTTTCGGCGTCTATTCGGCCTTATCGCTTCATGAATATGAGCGAAATGCTTATTGTTTCTGATATCTAGAAATAGATGTTTCGATTCTCGAAATGCGGAAACCGATTCACGTGTCTCCTTCGACTTTTCTCTTTCTGGAGCTCTAGCTTCTTCGCACATGCCTACATACGCTACGCCACAATAACTCAACGGTCTGTCCGAGCTAAGCAACAAGTTTAGGATAGAAACCATGTTTGAAAGGAAGAGTCGATTGAGTTCAAACAAGCAGTCTAAGCTGATCAAATTGTTCGCGGTAGGCTCCACCGCCAGGGCCACAGCGGAAGTGGCCAGAGTACATCCCAATACCGCTGCAGATTTCTTCATGCGGCTTCGCAAACTCATGTCCAGCAAACTTCCGAGCTACGAGATCAGCGGGGAAGTGTAGGACGATGAAAGCTTCTTCGGAGGAAGGTGCAAGGGCAGGTGCGGTCGAGGCGCGTCCGGAAAAGTAGCGGTTTTTTGGCATGCTAAAAAGGGGCAGAAAGATCTATATAGCGAACATTCCCCGACTCGAGCACTGCGACATCGCTGCCCATAATCCAGGAGAAAATCTAGCCGACAGTATCGTCTATGCTGATACGTTCAAGGCCTACAACGTGTTTTTACCACATGCGGCTCAATTGTTCCGGGATCTTCGCGGACAAGGGCAATCACATTAATGGCATTGAAAACTTCTGGAATCAGGCCAAGCGTCATTTGCGTCGATTCAATGGCATCAGAAAAGAAAGTTTCTACTGGTTCCTCAAGGAGTGCGAATGGCGCTTCAGCGAAGGCAACCATCAACAGCTGCTAAGGCAGCTTAAATACTGGGTTAAACTCGCGCGTCATTAATCCTAGCTAGGACAGCCCCAAATTCTTTTTGGGAATTGAATTTGGTTTTCGGACGTAGGCAAAGCCAAATCTTGCGGTTTGGCTTACTGGACTCGCTTGCCGCTTTAGAGAGGGTCCCATAATTCGTATTCAAGCCCATATTCATTGGATTATTCTATTGTAGGTCGTCTCGATGAGGCGACATTCGTCTCAATTGGCGGGTCGGCGGCCCCGCCCTACAATTAGACACTTCCTTAGATTTTCGCCGGACAGGTCACTGCGTAATTTGGCAGGTGGATCTTCTTTTCATTTGGGGAGATCCCAGTCCTCTCCGACAATACACCGCCAATTCTAGAACGGCGTTTTCAGCGCATCCAGTAAAAACGGGATACTCAAGCTTGGGAGTGAGTGTTAGATTGTTTGGGTCAAGTACCTCTCTTCCCCTCCTTCGCCTACCCTGGTTTAAACTTAAAGCGGATTTACTGTCTCACGACGGACCGGGGAAGCATTGTAAAACCCTATCAAGAGAACCCTACGAAACCTATGAACTATCCTATCGCAAAAACGCGCTCACTGCAATGGCTGGCCCTGGTCAGTTGCGTATTCACATTATTGCCCGCCGTCTTGCCTGCTCAGGACAACAGAGATGGAGAAGAAGTCTTCGAACTGTCTCCTTTCGAAATAGACGCCAGCGGTGATCAAGGCTACTACTCCGCCCAAACGTTAGCGGGTGGACGGCTCAATTCCAATCTGAAGGATCTGGCGACCTCTGTCCAGGTGGTGACTCAGGAGTTTCTCGATGATATTGGAGCGACCAGTCTTGATGAAGTGATGGTTTATACGACCAACACCGATGCGATGGGCCCGATGAGCAACTACTCGGCACTTACGGATGCCGATGGATCGGGTACGCTGGATCAGTCGGACGCTCGGCAGAATCCGTACGCCGCCAATCGGGTTCGAGGGCTTTCAGCGCCTACTCGGACGACTAACTACTTCGAGACCTTCATTCCCTTCGATAGCTACAACTCGGATCGTATAGATATCAATCGTGGCGCGAATTCCTTCCTTTTCGGATTGGGCTCCCCGGGCGGGATAGTCAATGGCAACCTTTCGAAAGCGAATTTTAGGAATTCCGTAAAGATTGAGCACCGAATTAGTACTGAAGATTTCGATGACAACTACTCGAATCGCGTCTCGGTAAATATAAACAGGGTACTCCTCGAAGATAGACTGGCCATCAGGCTCGCGGCGGTCGAAGACAACAAGGAATTTACGCAGCGACCAGCCTACACGGATACGTCTCGGCAATACGTTGCCTTCCAGTTCAAGCCCTTCGCAGATCGGCAAATCCGTTTCAACGCGAACTATGAGACGGGTGACATAGAGGCGGTGCCCGTAGATCGTTTGAGCCCTCTGGAGGCGTTGTCTGGATTTCTTGACGACCCCTTTGGAACGCGATGGGCGGGCGTAGGAAACATTCCCAATGCGGCTGGTCGCCGTATCCAGGATCCGTTTGGAAATATCCTTTCGAGCAACTCCCGGGGAAGTTCTGGATACCTTGGCACAGACATTAACGGGACCCCGCTCACTGTAGGTCAATATGATAACTTTATAAAACGGAATGGTTGGGCTTCAGTTTACGACGGTACTGAGGACGCAAACGGAATCTCGGGTCGCGGTGTGCACACCGGATGGACAAATAACAGAGTTCGTAGAGGCAGCGCGTATTACGATCCTGACAACAATTTCACTGGGAACACTCAGGCGGTGTTGACCCGGAATCTAGGTATTAGGGATTACGATAATCTAAGTGAATACGACGGCTTTTCCAATCAGGGCTTGCATAACTATGATGTATTCGACTTTAGGCGGAATCTCCTTACCGGGACGATCGATAACTATAGAAACGAGTTCGACCGTTACATGGCCTCGCTGGAAGCCGTTTCCGATAATGGTAATTTTGGCGTAGAATTGTCCTACGCTCAGGAAGACTTTTATCGGAATAGCTTCGTCGCCGTGAGTGCTCCTGTCCTCGATATTGATCACAACTATTCATTCCCCATTGGACCCAACGAGACCTTTGGGGAGACCAACCCAAATTTTGGGCGACTCTATTTCTACGCCCCTTCGTCCGATCAGACCATAAATAACGACGATCGGGAGACGATGCGGGCGACTGCCTTCGCCAAGTATGACTTCGCCGAGAATTCCGATGGCGTCTTTAAGTGGCTAGGCCGCCATACCTTGACGGGACTCTACGACGATCACACCCTGAATGAACAGCGATTCATCGATAAGCCCGCCGTTTTCGGCAACAACGCCGATTTCTATCACTCTAGCCAAGCGACCATTTTCCAAAGACTGTGGTCCGGCTTCTTCTATGTCAGCGACCCCGTCCTACAGGCTTGGGAGGATCCCGGGTTCGATCTGCACGACTTCTACACGGAAGGGGTGGACCCACGTGTTAACGTGAAGTTTCCAGAAGACGTCCAGATCCCTCTGGCCTACTTGTGGGAAGGGGATCCTTCAATCGATGCAAACCGAAATACGGTCCTTAGGGATGAAAGGGCTGAGGACGGCTTATATACGCCCCAGTTCGCCCCGTTTTCCGGCGTGTTGACCAGGACTGCGGTAAAATCGCACGCCGCGAATTTGCAAAGCTTCTTTCTAAAGGATCACCTGGTGGCCAACTTGGGCTGGCGAACAGACAAGCTAGACATCGCTCGCAATGCTCTACCGCCGCTTACGGAATCGGACAATCCAATTCGGGATCCGGCAGTCTTCAATCTGCAGCACCCGAATACGACTTTCCAGACACAGGAGAGCAGTACGTTCTCTTACGGACTGGTGCTTAAAGCACCTGAACGCTGGCTGTCAGAAAAAACGTCACTATCTTTTCACTACGGGGAGTCGGACAATTTTGTACCGAATCCGAACGGTTTCACATTCACAGGTGAAAACGTGCCCAACGGAGACGGATCGACGAGGGAAATGGGGCTCACGGTCGGCCTGATGAATAATAAACTGGTCGCGCGTTTCAACAAATACAAAGGCTCTTTGACGAACGAACGATACCGGCCGGTCACTGCGTGGATTCAGAATCTTGGCAATGCCCATATTGGCCGAGGATTCCAGGGATTGTTGCTGGATATGGATCAGTACGATCGTGATCGTGATGGAAAATTCGATATGCGTCTGGTTACGGATCCCAATGATTCGTCCCAAACGATCTTAATTGATCCGGACGTGGATGATAACGGTTTCCTTGACGAGATCGAGGCGCCAGATCCCGCATTCCCATCTAAAGGAGAGTCTTATGTGGAAGGCGCTGAATACATGCCTCTGGCTGATTTCATCACCCTTTTCAACGCGTATGACGCGTTCTACAACCCATGGGCTAGGGAGACCGCCGAGCATATGTGGACTCCTGGAACCATACCCGGTAGTAATTCTGACGCCCAATTCTCGGCTTCTAGTGGCCTGTCGGAAACCTTGACGGACACGGTTGACCTGGATGCGGAAGGATGGGAATTCGAGCTTACGTTCAACCCGTCGAGAAATCTCCGCCTATCCTTCAATGTCACGCAGCAGGAAGCGTTGCGGACAAACGTGGCTCCTCGGCTCAAGGAATTGATCGATCAGATCGTAGATATACACAATCTGGTTCCCGATGGCAACCGGTTGGAAGGAACGCAAAGGTCAAGAGACCGGCTCACGAGGCCTTTGGACCCTCAAGATTATGGCGGGGGCACACTAGCCGGTTACGTGGTGCAGGGGACCCCTGGCCGAAACTACTTCCAGCAGGCCGCTCTCGAGGGCTCTGACAATCCGGAAGTGCGCAAGTACCGTATCAATTTTCTGGGCAACTATTCCTTTACCGAAGGAAAGCTTCAGGGAGCTAATATTGGCGGCGCCTATCGGTGGCAGGATAAGGCAGCCATCGGGTATCCGATATACATCGATGATACATACGGCGTTCCCTTCAAGGACGTCACGCAACCCTATTTCGATGATGGAAGTAAATTCGTTGATCTCTGGGTCGGCTATCGTCGCAAGGTATGGAAGGACAAAGCGGATTGGAGGGTCCAGTTGAATGTGCGTAACGTCTTTTCCAGCAGGACCCCAGACATCGTCCAGTATCAACCGGACGGTTCGGTAGGCCGTACCTCGATTCCTGTGCCGCGCCAGTTCGTACTCTCGAACACCCTTTCGTTCTAACCAGATAGTCAGGCGATGACAATGAGGTTTTTAAATTAGTACGTTAGTTAAGTTGTTTCATTCGTTGTGGTTTAGATTTCGCCCCACGGAAATGTAGCAGTAAAATGCATACAGATTCGTGGGGCGATTTTCTTTTCTGTATGGCAATAAGCCGAGAAATGGATACCGCACAAAGCGTGGCTCGAACATTCGAATTTAGGAAGTTCTTCTTTGGGTAGGGCAACGACCTCCGGACGTGCCGCGTAAGAAACGAAAGGCCGAAGGATGCGGCCGTCACAAGCGACACCCCTACGATATTCCTACCCGATCAAGGCTCGCAGCGCTTTTAGGTCCTTCTGGCAGTGTTTCACAAGCACATCTCCTTGGCCGTGGTCATACTCGTGGTGCTGGATGATGGGTCCTTTGTATCCTGATTCAAGGAGCATGTCGAAATACTGTGGATTGACCATTCCCTCGCCGAGGTGCACCCACTTTTCGTCCCAGCCTTCTTTAGAACGTTCCCATACGAAGTCCTTCACGTAGGCCAACAGCATGATGGGGCGTGAGAGCTGGAAATGATTCTGCCAGGTGAACCCTCCTTCTATGGTGGCATGGCCGATGTCGAAGCAGACTCCCAGATACGCGGGATCGATATCGTGAAGCAATTCGTAGAGGTCCCAAATGGGGGCTCCCACATAGCGGCTTCCGCTGTGGTTCTGGTATACGCCTTGAATACCTAGTTCCCGATTGAGAGCCGCCAACTCTTTCAGTTGGGGCTTGAATGCCGCGAGTTGCTCCATGGGATGCTTCGCTTGTGGCGACAGGTCGTACCTCAAGTAAGACAAGCGGTATTGGCGGATGCCCAAACGAGCTGCGGTACGTAAGACGCGCTCAGCTTCAGGAGTCACAGAATCGATGCTCGTCGTGATAAGATGAATCTTCTTCCCTCGCTTCTTTAGTGCCGTGTGCATCTTAGGCAGATCTTCTTCCACCCGATCGATCGCGATGTGTGTGCTTCGCTCGCGAACGGGCAACTCGACTCCGTCCCAGCCGATCCGCTCGACCATCTCTGCGGATTCTTCCGCTCCCAAGTGAGCGAAGGGCTTCGTAAAGCCTCCAATCTCAAGGGTCGACTTATTTGCCGTCTGCGATTTGTGATGGTTCGCCAGGGTTTTGGGTAAAGCGGCAAGCGATGCAGTCGCGAGAGTCGATCTACCTATAAAATTTCGTCTGTTCATGGTTATCTTTTTTGGGGGTTGGGGAATCGGTTGTTCGGTTTGATTGTGCGATGGATCTTGTAGTCTGGTTTCTTCATTATCAAGTGGGTAATCTCTCGATTATTACGGTTCAGGGATATTGAAATAGGTACTGGCTCATTCCTGGTGAACTATGAGCGCGTTTTATCCGCTCCTGCGACGATCCGCTCGTCACTTTGCGATATCGGCCACGAATCAATCTCGGCACTATTGAGATTAAAGGTTGTCTGAAGTGAGGATGCCTCTTTGCTTATATATTCGTTGAATTGACTACGATATTTCCCGTTTCGGAAAGCCAATGAATCCAAATCAAGTGCGTATATCTATCCCGATTATTTCCGTCTTTTCTTGCTGTTTGTGCAGTGCTCAGGAACTGGGTGAAGCACTGCCGTTTGGACAGGCGGTGGCGGAGCCGATCGTTCAAAGTGGTATGACTGTGGAACTCGAGCGGTTTGTCCAGTTGCCCGCTACTTCGGATTCACCGCCGATAACACGAATCAATGCCATGACTGCATTGCAGGACGGTTCAGACCGTCTTTTCGTGAATGATTTGCGTGGCCAGCTTTATGAGATAAGCAGCGGTGAGCCGAAACTCTATATGGACTACGCGGCGCTGGTGCCGAAAATGCATCATACGACCGGATTGGGCTCCGGTCTTGGTTCCGTTGCGTTTCATCCCGATTTTAGTTCAAATGGAAAATTCTACACAACCCATGTCGAACTTGCGGACGATCCGCAGGGAGGGGCGTCGTCGCGCGGCTTCAGCCGAGGCTGGACCGTTGGGGTGTTGACCGAATGGACCTCCGATAGCCCCCAGTCGGATCGTTTCAAGGGAACGCGTAGGGAAATGCTTCGGGTTGACTTTCCAACGGACGTACATGGATTGCAGCAGATAGCCTTTAACCCTAATAGCCGATCCGGAGAGCCGGACTATGGGATGCTGTACGTTTGCGTGGGAGAGGGGGGGTCCATGCAGATGGGCCGCAATGAGCACCTCCGTAACCTGAGTTCACCGCTGGGTTGTATCCTGCGTATCGACCCGCTGGGCACGGGAAGCACGATCGGGGATTACGGGATTCCTAGGGACAATCCGTGGGCCGGACACAAGGATCCGAATGTGCTTGGTGAGATTTGGGTTATGGGAATGCGCAATCCCCATCGGATTAGCTGGGACACTGGTGGAAGTGGACGCATGTTGTTCGGTGACATTGGTGAAATGCGAATCGAGGAGATCAATATCGCGGAATCCGGCCGGGACTATGGCTGGCCCATCCGTGAAGGGACTTACGGATTCGATTCGTCTACCCGGCATTTGGTCTACGATTTGTCCGAAGAGCAGCGGGAAAATGAACCGAATTTGACGTACCCGGTTGCTCAATACGATCATACCGAAGGCTACGCCATTTCAGGTGGAGGTGTTTATCGCGGAAAAGCGCTGCCAGAACTGGTGGGCAAATATGTGTTTGGGGATATCGTCTCGGGACGCCTGTTTTACGTGGTGGAATCCGATTTGCGATTCGGTTCGCTGTCCCAGGTGAAAGAATGGAACATTAGCATGGGAGGCGAGCTAATCTCGCTCGCCCGGCTGATTGGAGGAGGACGTGTCGATCTGCGTTTTGGATGGGATGGACAGGGTGAACTCTATATTTTCGAAAAAGGGCAGGGAATCGTCTACAAGGCGGTCAGTGCTAGTTGGGAAAATGGAGAGGACATTGAATTAAGGAGTATCGATCGCCAAATGATTGAGCACACCGTGAAAGTGGATTCCAATCGCGCCGTCGTCGCTTCCGGTGGCGATCCTATGATCGATGACATGGAGGACGGCGATTTGAACCTATTGCCTTTGGAAGGGCGAGAAGGAGCCTGGACGACGCCAAGCGGCGCGGCTGCGATTCAGTTTGTCGAAGAGAAGGATGCCCCAGGCAAAGGATCCCGAGTCATGAAGGTTTCCATTAAAGACCCTGAAAGCAGAGGTCCGGCACTTGCCTTTTCTCTTGTTGGAAAGTCAGAAGCCGGAGATGAATTGCATTACGATGCGTCGGCCTATGACGGGATTCATTTTTGGATAAAGGGTAATCAAAGTGCGAGAATGACCTTTGCGATCGCCACTCCTTATATTCTTCCTGTTTCTGAAGGGGGCCTGTGCGATGGGGAGAGTTATGATTGCTTGAACGTATATGAGGGTAGGGTTTACGCTGAAGAAGAATGGACCTTGGTGCAGCTTCCCTTCACCTTATTTATGCAGGACGACCTGCCCAATGACGGTCCGCTTGATCCTGCCATTCTCAAGGCGATGGGCCTTTCTATAAGATCGAGACCCGGGTTGTCGCTTCTCCTCGACGATTTTGGTTTCTATAAGGAGTAGGATTGTCGTAAGCAAAGAGTAGCCTAGGTTTCTCGTCGATCCTGAACTAGGTCGAAGGGCAGCCTGTTATCCTGCAATGGAAAAGCGATTTCCGGCGAATGTTGTTGAATCGGGTAGCGGGCGATCTCTGAGTGCCCACAAATAGTAGCATCGGTCATCAACTGGTTCCTCTGTTTTGTGCTTTTATACGAGGGGTACATCCCCAATTTTATTGATCCGATATTTTAGATGCGGTGAAATTTGAATGGGTGCTCGGAGATCGCCCGCGACCTTTCCGACCGTTTCGTTCAACGCAACTATTCGTGGCTAGCTGTTCCGATTCCTATGGCCTTGTTTGCCGGATGCACTTTTGCTAATCCAGAGGCTCCGATTCCCATAGAAGCGACTGCCGCGGGCCGATGCGAATTCATATTTTTAAATGTGTCGACGTATCGAATAATTCACAGATCGTAGCAGGTGCCGGACGTGGTACTGCGGATAAAGAGTTGTCCATGGCTGATGGCCGGAGTGGCCCAGCATTTCCCGTCGACGATATCGGCTTTTGCGATTTCCGTGTATCGTTTGGGGCTAGGGTTGATGACATGGAGTCGGCCAAAATCGGTTAGGGCGAACAGTTTTTCGTCTGCCATGATCAGCTGTCCCAAGCCGAACCCTTCCTCTTGCCACATTGTTTCTCCGGTGCGCATATCTAGGCATTTGAAAGGCCCGGTCCCATACTCCTTGTGGCTGTAGAATCCATAGAGATACCCTTCGTGGGCAACGGGTGTGCTCCAGATGCTGGCGGCCCGCGTGTTTCCTCTCAGGCGCCAGAGCTCATTCGCTTTCCAGCTGTCTCTTGACTTCGTTATCTCAATACAGGCTCCCCCAATGCCGTAGCCAGCTGTCACGTGTACTAGATTATTCCATACGACAGGCGAAGCTGCCATGGATGTGCCAACAGCGAAGGGGTAATTCCAGAACTCCTCTCCGGTTCGAGGGTCTAATGACACCAATCCACTGCGAATCATGAAGAGCGCTTGTTCCACCCCTCCAATGTTGGCGAGGACAGGGGTAACATGACTCACAATGCCTTCACCCGTCTTCCATAGAAGAGAACCGTCTTCCTTGTTGAAGGCGAGAAAGGCTTGGCCTGACCCTCCCCCGGAAACGAGGACCCGGTCGCCCGTCACTAGGGGCGACATGGCGTTTTGCCATTTGATCAGATTTCCGCTGAACTCATTGAGGATATCCCTCTTCCAGATGAGATCTCCCGTTTTGCTGTTCAGGCAGAATAGCTCGAAATGGCTGCCGTAGATAAAGACTCTTTCTCCATCGATCACCGCTGTAGCGCGAGGGCCATCACCTCCGCTATTATCGGGAGTTCCCCGTTCTCCACCGCCGTCGACGTGAGGTTTCCCCAGAACCGTATTCCAAACGTGTTCTCCGGTAGTTCGGTCTATGGCGATCACGGTCTCCCGTTCCTCGTCTCCAATTCTGGTCGAGAGAACGGTAAACGCTTTGTCTTCTCCGACGACGAAAGAGCTAAAACCTCCGTTGCAGTCTATGTTCCAAATCCGTGTCGGCTTTGTAGTGCCCCATTCGATATCGATGGATTCTTTCGCCGTACGGTCGTGATTGGTGCCGTTGATATGCGGCCAGTCTGCTGCCATCGTTGGGACGGCAGCAAGCACGAGTATTAGAGAGAGCTTTGAGATGGAATATTTCATGTTAGTGGCGGGGTTTTGCTGAAATTAGTCTACAACCAAAAGGAATCTTGCCCATCCGGTATAAGCGGGATGGATGGTTCGCCTGGGATAGGTGAGTCGGCGTTTATATTCACTCTCGCTCTAATTCGCGAGAAGCTCATTCAGCTTTTGGCAAAATAAATGCGTATGCTCAAGAAGTTTAGAATCACTCTCCATCGCTATTTTACCTCGAAAGATCATGAGCTTTCGGCTCTGGGAGCTATTTATCCGAACAAACGTACAGAGTCCCGACCAGCCCTGAAGCTACCGATGTACAAACAATATGCTTATTGCTGACGAGGTCTGCGTATGAGGCGCTTTGCCAGAAGTATGAATCGGAATCATGTGTATAAGGGATAGACAAACCTCCCAGCGAAAGTAGTATTGAGGATTGCGATTGGCTCTCCGTTTAGAAAGCCCCATGGAGTCGAATTTCAGTCTGATGGATCTACTTATGCCCCCAAATTTGCGCTATCTCGTTTCGTTAAAGCCTGAGTTGCTGTGCTCGTCGCTTCTTCTCGCCTTGATTGTTTCTGAGATCGCGGCGAGCGAGGAAGACTATCAGTTGACGTCGTTTATCGAAGAGGTCGCACCGATCATGGAGCATCACTGCAGTAAATGCCATGGTGAGGATAAGCAGAAGGGTGGACTCCGGTTTGACGAGCTGGATCCAGCTATGTCGTTGGATCATGAGGTGGAGGCGTGGGCCTCGGTTCGGGATGTCTTAAACGCTCACGAGATGCCACCGGAAGAGGAGGAGCGTCAACCAAGCGAACGAGAACGTCAGCAAATCGTGGACTGGATTGATGCGTCGTTTGTGTTGGTCGCCGAGCGGCACCGGGCGAACCGAGCATCTCCAATGCGGCGCCTGACGGTCCACGAGTATGAGAACACACTGCAAGAGTTGTTCGGCACAGGAGTGGCATTCGGGGAGAATCTTCCCGCCGCACCCTTGTCCGAACTTGGCTACTCGCGTGATGCCGCCTTGCTAAGCGTGTCCGCGCTAGAGCTGGAATACTTTCTCGATATCGCCCGGCAAGCCGTTGACGATTTCGTTCTTTTCACAGGACGCATCCCGGATCGGGAGCGTTACCTTATTGAATTCGAAAACGTCGAATATCGCCCCGGAGTGGCGGGAGGATACTCGGTCGATGAGCCCTTGACGGAAGAGGAGCTGCGGGAGAAGCGCCGGGCGAGGGAGGCGGGATCTGTGGTTTATTCCGACCGAACTTTGTTCCCCTTTCCCGACGGACCCCTTGATCTGAGTTCGGAGGAATTGAACCGGCAGGATCGGCAAAAATTCCAGCAGCAATTTGCCCGGTTCAAGAGCAACGATCTTCACCATGCCGGCGAGTTGATCGCGAGATTGCATGTAGCGGCGAAGCTAGGTGACGACGGTTCGGCCCCTCGCGTTCGATTCTGGGTGGAGGGTAGGTCCGACGTAGAGTTCGGCGAGCCCATTGAGAGCGAATTCGATGTCACTGCATCCGTTGAAGATCCGCAAGTAGTCACGTTTCGGATACCGTTTCGACGGGTAGGCGTTCAAAAGAAAGAGGAGGACGATGATAGGGAGACGAGACTAACGCTCCACGTAGTCAATGCGTCGCATGATCCCGACGCGATTTTCGACGTGGTTCCGGAAGGCTACAACTATGCTCCGGACAAGCTAGGACTCATGTCGCGTTGGCGGAAGACGCTGGCGGATTCGGTCGTCAGTAAAGCCAAGATGCGAGATGCCGGGGTGAACGAGCTTTACCTTGATGCGGTCGAAATCGATATCGTGCCCTTCGGCTTAGACATGAACGCGAAGCTTTGGCGAATCGATGCCCAGCGGGCTAATCTGAATGCCGGGGCCGATTCACGTGCGGTTGCTGAGGAATCGCTCCAGGCTTTCATGGAGCGTGCCTATCGCCGCTCCGTCTCACCCTCAGAATTGGACTCAATGATGTCCCTTTATGATCAGTTTGTAAGTGAAGGTGACGACTTTGAGAACGCGTTAAAAGAAACGTTCGCCACCGTGCTCATCTCGGACCCGTTCTTGTATATAGCCGCGCCGATTCCGCCCGAAGACCATCCCTTTATCTCGGAGGAAGAACGGAGCCAGCTGGCTTCTCGGCTATCCTACTTTGTCTGGGGCGGTCCTCCAGATGACCGTCTGCTCGAACTGGCGTCTCAGGACAAGCTCAGCGACCCTGCCGTAATGGCGACTGAGGTGAGTCGCATGCTTAGGGACGGTCGCGCTCGCCGCTTTAGCGAGCGGTTTGCCCGTGAGTGGCTACGCTTGGACAAGTACGGTCTGGTGGCGGTCAATCCGGAATTCTATCCTCACTATGATGAAGACCTCGGACACGACATGGTCGGAGAGACCATCGCCACCTTCCAAGAGATTTTTCACGGCGACCGAGATGCCCGGGAACTGATTGCATCAGATACAGTGTACGTCAATCAGCGCTTGTCTCGCCATTATGGATTGCCTCCGGTTACGGGCGGAAAATTTCAAGCGGCTACTGTGCCGGATTATCGGACGCGAGGGGGCCTGCTTCATCAGGGTTCCATCTTGACCATGACAGCGGATGGCGCGGAGTCGAATCCGGTCTATCGCGGAGTCTGGATTTTAGAGCGCCTGCTAAATGATCCTCCACCGCCACCCCCTCCTTCGGTCCCGCCGCTAGAGGCATCCGCGGCAGATTTTGCGGAGCTTACACTGAAGCAAAAGATAGAGCTCCATCGCGAACCCAGCGCCTGTAAGAACTGCCACGCCAAGATCGATCCCTGGGGGCTAGCCCTCGAGAATTTTGATGCCATCGGCGCGTGGCGTGAGAAAGCTCTCGTGATCAATCCGGATACGGCGGCCCAGTCGTTCTTGCCCATCGATAGCAGTACCGTCCTGCCCAATGGCGAGGAAATTGAAGGCTCGACCGACCTTGTTTCGCATCTGTCTAGCGAGCGAGAAGAGGAGTTTACCCGCTCCTTGAGCTGGCACATGTTGACCTACGCGATTGCCCGTACTCCCAACCTTGGCGATGAATCCGAACTGGAATCGATCCATCGCTATTTTCGAACGTCCGGCTACAAATTGTCGGCCCTTGTCTTAGCCATTGTGCAAAGCGAAGTTTTTCAGGCCACGCCCGTTGGCCCCGCGATGGATACTACCTATACGTTGCAGGTAAACAGCCCCACTGCGAGCTCCACTAACTAGCTATACAAAAATGAATCATTCATCTCGATACACCCGCCGCAATTTTTTGAAACTCGGATTGGCTGGCATGGCCCTGCCGCCGCTCGCTTCGCTGGTTGGAGCGGAAAATATAGCCCGACCCGCCGCTCTGGGCAAGCCTGCTCGACTGGTCACGATCTTTTTCCCAAACGGTGTTTCACTGCCGCCCGAGGGGCATCCGAGTTTTAAGGACTGGCACTGGTTTCCGCATAGCCCCGGAACTGATTATAAGTTGACGAAGTCGCTGCAGCCGCTCGCCGGGCTTCGTGACGATCTTTCAATCCTGTCCGGTTTTTCTCATCCCAACCTACGCACGAATATTACGCATTCCTGTAGTGCTCAGTTCTTGACAGGTGAAGACCAATCGAAGGGCTATAAAAACTCTATCAGCTACGATCAAGTGTACGCCGGAGAGATCGACGGTACGACGCGCTTCTCGTCGCTAGCCTTGTCCACCGCTGGTGGCACGGGTAGTCTGGGCCGTCCGGCAACTATTTCCGTTAACCGCGACGGCTCTTTGATTCCGGCCTTGTCGGAACCCAAACAGATCTTCGACCGCCTGTTTGTCGTCGACCCGGGTGGCGCAGAAGCGCGGGCGAGAGAGATTGCTCGCGACCGCAGCATTCTGGATCGGGTCAGTTCGCGATTGTCGGGCTTTAACGATAAGCTCGGCGCCGAGGACCGCGATCGCGTTGACGCCTACTTGACAGCCACCCGAACGCTCGAAAGGCAGCTCGGGCGGGCTAATGAATGGCTGAACGTTCCGAAGCCGGAAGTGGACCCCGGCTTGTTTGATTTCGATGCGCAGCCCACACGCGAGCTGGGAACGAATTACGTGCGCACGATGTTCGACCTCATACACATGGCGCTTCTCACCGATTCTACCCGTGTTGTGACCTACCAAACCGCCATTGAAGGCGGCAGTGGTCGGGGGAATCAACTCCCCTACGCGGCGGGGCTTTCGTTGCATCACCACCAACTCAGCCATAGCGCTGCCCGAGATGAAGGCGGATGGGAGCGATGGGCGAAGTTCGACCAATACATGACGGAGAGACTCACGGAATTCTTGACAAAGATGGCCGAGACTCCGGACCCGCTGGCCGAAGGCAGTTTGCTGGACAACACGATTGTGCTGTACGGAAGCGGGACCAGCAAAACGCATGTCGGTGTCAATTACCCATTGGTGCTCGCCGGTGGTAAGAACCTCGGCCTGAAGCACGGCGCCTACCATCGATTTGAAAAAGAGCGTCCGTTTAACGACCTGCTTTTAACGCTCTTGCAACGGGTTGGGGTCGAATCGGAACGCTACGGCGACAGCGAAGGGTTGGTGGATCAGATCCTAGTTTAAGCGAGTGTCCATCAATTCCTTCAAACCGGCAATCAAGGCAGGGCTGGCTATCTTTAGCCAGCCGCGATTTCACAAACTGGTGCGATGGAGCCTACTTCCTTTTGTCGCAGAGATTGCTCTCGCTAATAATTGGCCACAAGCAGCGGGGCCGAAGGGGAGCTGGAGCGTAGAGACCGATGCCCGTGTCCCGGCCTCATTCAATGTCGCCACCGGCGAGAACATTCTGTGGACCAAGGCGATGGAGGAAAGCGGTCAAAGTGGCCTAATCGTCTGGGAGGACCGCATTTTTCTAACGATCCTAACGCCCTACGAGCCCGAAGGCGAAAAGGAAAAGAAGACGTCCCGCATCCGCGCTCTTTGTCTCGCCGCTTCGAGTGGGAAAGAAATTTGGTCGTATGAAATCGTAGGTGCAGGAAGAACTGGATACATGGGCGGGTTCAGTGATCTTAGCTCTACATCGCCCGTCACCGACGGCGAATTCGTTTGGTTTACCAATCCAGGCGGGAAACTGGTTTGTCTCGACTGGCAGGGCCAGCTGATCTGGGAGCGTAGTTGGCGATTGGAGGACGATATTCTAAAGCCCGAGAAGCGCTTCCCCTTCAACAAGCAATTCGAGCCTTTCGTTGTAGGGAGCACGCTGGTACATGCTGAACCCTACGGTCGAGAGGATGGCCAGAGGGAGCTGGGATGGCACTATTTGTTTGGTCTGGACAAGAAGACGGGGGAGGAAAAATGGATCTCCGAGGATGGGCTGACGCAGTACAACACACCTGGCTATTCGATAGACGCCCTTGGCAGGCCAACGGTCTTGATTGGACGTGGCGGCTATCATGACGCACCGGAATCACCGTCTGGCTATTCGATGATCGACTTAGAGAGCGGGAGGCGGATTTGGCGAACCGTTCTGGACGATGAAGGAGACACGGCCTTGAGCAATGCCTGCTTCAACAAAGACTATGCTGTGTGGATTTCGGAGAGCCATAATCGGCTCACGATTTTGAATTCCCAGAGCGGTGAGATCTTAAACACGATCGACCTACGAACGAACGTAGACCTGCGAGTTTTTGACCCGGTTCTGGGGAGTTACGTGCTGCGGGAAAATTTAGATCTCACCCAGTTGCCGCAGTCGAATGTATATCCCGCTTGGTACACGAACTATATCGATGGAGATCATCTGTATTTCATGTGCTTCAATGACGATGTGAAGGCGCCCCTCATGAAACGCTGGCGGGATATGCTGCCGCTGCATTGCTTCTCTCGAGTCAATCTGGTCACAAGCAAGGTAGAGATTCTCGAAGTGCCCGTGCACTTCAATGATCGAGGAGATTACCTCTGGAAGGAGGAATTGAAGACCACCGCTCTCAATGCGAATGGGCTGGATCTCATTACCGACATTCGCTCCAAGCGGGACGGTTGGTGGTGGTGCTTTAACGGGAATCCGATCAAGGTGAACGACACGCTTTTCTTCACAACGATGATTGGAAACTGCTACACTTTCAAAACGAATACCAAACGCTTCGATGAAAATGCCTTTATCAAATTAAATCCGCTCGGTCCGCGTGGCGAAGCCTGGTCCCTCAACACCCCGACCTTCGCCAATGGAAAGCTGTACCATCGCACTGCTAAAGAGCTGATCTGCGTAGGTTATCAATGAATTTTTCCACTTCGTATTCATCCCTTCAATACCATGATTAAAACGAAACTCCTAACGGCTTCTTCCCTTTTGTGGGTTCTCCTCTGCCAAGCAGGTGTCTGCGCTGGCTCCTTCAACATAAAAGACTACGGTGCGGTAGGGGATGGTGAGACTCTGAATACGAAGGCGATCCAACGAGCCATTGATGCCTGTTTTGCGGCGGGTGGTGGCAAGGTTTGGATACCTGCCGGGCGTTTTGTCATCGGCACGGTCCAAGTCAAAAGCAACGTGACCGTGTCGCTCGACTACGGGGCTGAATTGCTGGGGAGCCAGAACAAGAAGGACTATCCCATTGAAAATCTGCGACCGGCCCGCGAGGGGAATTCCGAATGCCTTCTCTATGCGGAGGATGCGACCAATATCCGGTTTGAAGGCCTTGGCGTGATCGACGGTCGGGGACAGCCGGAGTTCTTTCCCAAGCGAGCGGGCCCCGGTGGCAGAGACGATCGCCCGCGGCTGATCCGCTTCGAGAACTGTGAGAATCTGACCTTCTCTGGCTTGACCTATAAGAATCCGGCTTTTTGGGGGATTCATTTGATCGATTGTCGCAATGTACACTTCACCGGGGTGACCGTCCGTATGCGGAATAACCACTCGAACAACGACGGCCTGGATATCGATGGCTGCGAGAATGTGCTCATCGAGAACTGCGACATCGTTTCCGGTGACGATGCCATTTGCCTGAAGAGCTCGCTGAACCCTTGTCGTAATATTATCGTGCGTGACTGTATTGTCAGCAGCGCTACCGCGGCGGTCAAGTTCGGCACTTCATCCTACGGAGGATTTATCGATGTCGATATCAGCAATTGCTATTTCTACGACTGCCCGATGGGGGCGATCAAGCTGCAGTCCGTCGACGGCGCTCGGCTGGAGAACATTTCGATTTCTCGTATCGTAATGGAAGACGTGGGTTCGCCGCTCTTCGTCCGTCTCGGAAATCGGGGCCGTGCTTACACCAAGAATACCTATACCGGCACAAGGGTGTTGAATGGGGAAAAATCCGAGGGCTCCGGCCTGGGTAGCATCAAGAACATCCGCATGAGTGATGTCGTGGCCAAGGTGTCGTATCTGGATCGAGTGGCAGCGGCAAAGTCGCCTTACAAGGTGCTAGAGTTTAAAGAGGGCTCGGAACTCTCGGAGAAAGAGAAGGGGATGGCGGGGCCGATAATGATTACCGGGATACCGGGGCATTATATCGAAGACATTGTATTGGAAAACATTGAGATATCCTATCCCGGGCTTGGCTCGGAGGAGGATGCCAAACGCGTGGTGCCTGAGGACATTGCTCGCTATCCGGAGCAGTTTTTCTTCGGCCCCCTTCCCGCGTGGGGAGCCTTCCTTCGGCACGCGAAAAACGTTACCTTCAAAAATGTCACAATGGAGCTGCGGGAGCCGGATGCGCGCAAGCG
>JAUHWE010000440.1 GCA_030424825.1 Verrucomicrobiia bacterium | reverse complement strand
CAAGGTTCTAGGTCCTGATCCCGCCGCATTGGGATTGCCGCCGATTCCTCAGTAGCTTTCCGGTATTTCCCTTTCTCGATGAAATTGGCGCTCGTGACGGAAACTTTTCCGCCGGAGGTCAATGGGGTGTCCATGACATTGGGACGGCTCGTGACTGGACTAAGCAAGCGGGGATTTGAGGTTCAGGTGGTTCGACCGTCTCAGGGCCGAGACTCAGAAACTCAATCGACTGCGATGTCGGGCATTAGCGAGTTGCTTGTCGCTGGAATGCCTTTGCCTGGATACGAGGGACTGAGAATGGGGCGGCCTAGCGCGTATCGCCTTCTATGCGCATGGACTGAGTCACCACCAGATGTTGTCCATATCGCCACAGAAGGCCCGTTGGGATTGGCGGCGCTATGGGTGGCGAGTATGCTGGGGATTCCGGCTTCCTCGACTTACCATACTAATTTCCATCAGTACACGGGGCATTACCACATTGGACTGATTCGGGATTTCATCCTCGTGTTTCTGCGTATCGCCCACAATGCCTGCGGCTGCACGCTGGCACCCACGAAGCAAATGGCAAACGAACTCAGAAGCCTCGGGTTTAAGAATACAGGAGTTTTATCAAGAGGTGTGGATACGAAACTGTATTTTCCCGATCGTCGTGACGCTTCGCTCAGAGCTGAATGGGGTGCCACTGAAAATACTATTGTATTCGCGTTTGTCGGACGCGTTGCGAGTGAAAAGAATATCGAACTCGCTATTGCCTCTTTTCGTCGAGCAGCAGAAAGCGCCGCAGATTCGCTTCTGGTGATCGTAGGTGATGGGCCGGAGCGAAAACGATTGGAAGCCGAAAATCCGGACATCGTATTTGCGGGTATGCGCAAAGGTGAAGACCTTGCCCGGCATTATGCCTCGAGCGATGTCTTTCTTTTTCCCAGCATAACGGAAACCTTTGGCAACGTAGTGACCGAAGCGATGTCATCCGGGCTTGCGGTGGTAACCTTCGATTATGCTGCGGGGCGGGAACTGATTATTGACGGTGAGAATGGATATCTGGCTAAATATGGCGATTCTGCGGGTTTTCAAAAGCGGGCAGTGGATTTAGCGAATATGGGATTGGAAAAACTGGCTGGGGTGCGGAACGAGGCCCGTGAAACGGCGTTGGCAGTGAGCTGGAATAAAGTAGTCGAGGATTTTAAGGAATCCCTTGAGATTGTGGAAAACCGTGATCGGGAAATGTATTCCAAGGTCGTGTAGGAAAAAGGGTAAAATATGGATACGGTTTTCATCATCAACCCTACTTCTGGGAAAAACAGAAAAGGCCCAGTCAGAAAAGAACAGGTAGAGTCGTTTATCCGGCGGAGAAACTTGAAGGCTCGAGCGATTTTGACGGAGCGGGCGGGTCATGCGTCCGAGATTACGCGGCAGGCGCTTGAACAGGGCGCGAAACGAATCGTAAGCGTGGGTGGTGACGGAACGATGAACGAAATCGCGAAAGTGCTGGTTGGCACGAATGTGCCGTTGGGCCTGGTTCCCATGGGTTCTGGGAATGGGCTGGCCCGCCATTTGAATCTTCCATTGCGTTTTGAGGCGGCCCTCGAAGTTGCAGTCAGCGAAAAGGTTGTGAGTATCGACACGGCGGAGGCCAATGGGCATCCTTTTTTCAATGTTATGGGAATTGGCCTGGATGCGGAAATAGGAAACCGGTTTAATGAATCTAAAGGTCGCGGTTTTCTGAGGTATTTGAAAGAAGGCTGGGATACGTTGTTTTACTATCGTGCCTCTGAGTATACGCTCGAACGAAAGGGTGAAACCAAAAATGTCGATGCCTATTTGATTGCAATCGCCAACTCTTCTCAGTATGGAAATAATGCATACATAGCGCCCGATGCATCCTTGAAAGACGGCCGGTTCAATTGCGTAGTGATTCAGTATCCAGGTTTTTTTGGGGCTTTGGTTTTGATCTGGCGAATGTTTTCAAAATCGATCTACGCCAGTAAAAAAGTTGAGGCATTTTGTGAGGACTCAATGCGAATCAAGTTGCGTCATCCCACATTCTTTCATGTCGATGGCGAAATTCTCCGGTGCGGCAATGAAATTGATATTGTATCCCGACCGCAATCGCTACGACTGGTATTACCCTCGGATAGATTCGCCTAGGAGTCGCCCTTCTGTAGGGCTAGCGCTTGCGCTATGCCGCGTTGCAACTGACTGTACGACGCGGCACAGCGCGAGCGCTGGCCCTACGGTGTGAGAGCTTTGGGGAAAAGGTAGGGCTCGACGCCCCGGCGAGCCGTAAAGACTGGATCGGCTTACGCAGCAGCGCTGGCTCTGGCCCGTTTCGCCAGAAAGTCAATCCAGGCAGGGTGCTCGTTTAGGCAGGGGATGGCGATGAATGATTCGCCCCCGGCTTCTAGAAATTGCTCTTTGCCCTCCATGGCTATTTCTTCGAGGGTCTCGAGGCAGTCCGAAACGAAGGCCGGCATCATGACCAGAATGCGTTTTTTCCCCTGTTCTACGAGTTCGGGAATTACGAAGTCAGTGTAGGGCTCCAGCCACGGTTCGCGGCCAAGTCGGGATTGGAAGGAGATTGAGTACTGTTCCGGCGAGAGGCCCGCTCGGGCCACGAATGCATTGGTAGTCGCAAGTGTTTGCGCTTTGTAGCATGTGGCGTGGGCTGGGCTGCAAGTAGAGCAGCAATCTTTGACGATCCGGCAATGAGCCTTTGAGGAGTCCGCTTTCGACAAGTGGCGAGCGGGGATTCCGTGATAGGAAAAAAGCAGATGGTCAAATTCAGTTTCCAAATAAGGCTTAGCCGATTGATAGAGCGCTTCAATGTAGTCGGGATCATTGTAGAAGGGCTGTACCGTCTCGACTTTCATTTCGGGGAGCTGCGTCGCGATCTCCTCCATCACTTTAACAACAACGGTCTCATAACTCGACATCGCGTAGTGGGGATAGAGGGGGATGAGAAGCAGTCGTTCAATGCCCTTGGCCTTCAGGTTGGCGATCGCGGCAGGGATTGAAGGCTTGCCGTAGCGCATCGCGAGCTCGACGTGATCGTCGATTCTCTCTTGCAGCAGGGCCTGGACGTTCTTGCTTGTAACGATCAAGGGGGACCCTTTGTCGGTCCAGACCTTCTTGTAGGCTTCAGCGGATCGCTTGGGGCGTGTGGGCAGTATAAAGCAGTTGAGAACGAACTGCTGAATCGGTTTGGCCGTATCTAAAACCCGATCGTCGGACAGAAACTCCCTCAAGTACGAACGCACATCGGTGACGGAGGTTGAATCGGGAGACCCCAAGTTGACTAGCAGTACTGCGCTTTTTTGCATCGTCGGGTGGCTATAGGCATCCGAGTTGGGAGTGTCAAATAAGCATCTGTGGAAAATCGCTTCAACCAGTGTTCAAGACGGTTGTGGTCACTTTTAGGCAACTCCTTTACTGGGCTCGACGATTCCGTTTCCCTCAGTCAACAACTTCCAGAATCGGGTAGCGGGCGATCTCTGAGCGCCCATCCTACCTGTTCAATAATGGGTGCTCGGAGATCACCCGCTACCTAGATTTGAAAGACAAACCGACCTCAAATCGCTCGGTTGCGTCTGAGCGCTTCTGCGTCGAATCCAACGTGTTTGAGAAATTGTCTTTCGAAAAAGTTCTGGTTCTCGTATCCGACAGCGGCACTGATTTCTCCGATCGAAAGGCTGGTTTCCAAAACCAGTCGCTTGGCTTCCTTCATACGACGATGGATCAGGTTCTGGATCGGTGGCTCACCGAAGTGCTTGGTGAACAGGCGGCTGAACTGGGAAGGCGAGAGACCAGACTTTGCGCTGATCTCCTCTAAGGTCCATTTCCGGCCCAAGTCGGAATCTATGAGTGAGGACGCTTGGGCAATGCGCTCATCAAAGGTCGCGCTGGAAGCGTCAGCGATCAGAAGCAGAAGCATGCGGAGGGCGTGATCCTGTATCCGCTTTTCAATATCGTTCTCTGCATCCCACGCAAGTGCGAGGTTGGCGATGGCTTTGAGAGTAGTGGGATTGGACGTTTGGATAGGACCAGTGGGTACCGTGAGATCTTGTGCCGGTATAGTCTCGCCTTCGGTATCTAGTATTTCAAATCGAGCCACAAAAAGCGATAGGGGATCTAGCAGATTTTGCTCCGCTTCGATTTGGTCGTTCGGGCTAAAGAGGAAGCAGATTCCTGGGTGTAGCGAGTAGTGCGCTCCGTTGTGGGTCATGGCGCCGGATCCTTCTAGAATCCCCCAAATGGCATGGTCGGGGAGCGAACTCGTTTTCCAGCTCCAAATAGGCTCGCAATGATAGAGGACGGGAGTTGCCGTAATCTTTAGTTCGGCGTGACTCGAAATCCATAGAGCATCCTTGTGCGGCATGACGAATCCTTGTCGGGATCTGCTGATAACCGCAACGAGATAATTCGAGAGAATACCGTATCCGGACTTTCGAGTGGAGAATCGAAGTCCGACTAGAGAAAAATGAAACCGATGGTTTCTTCCGCGTGAATAAGCGTGTTGGCAGCTACGTCTCAAATGGGTAGCTAAGTTTCGTTAACCCACATCCCAGCATACTATGAGAAAATTGATTATCATTCCACTCGCCCTAATCATTTTTGGACTAACGGGATGTGCAGTCATTTCAAATCACTCTCACTCCAAAATTGAAGGGAATCCGGTGGGGGACGAGACGATCGCCAGAATTCAAATTGGCCATACAACCAAATCTTGGCTGATATCCGCTTTGGGACCTCCCGAT
>JAUHWE010000439.1 GCA_030424825.1 Verrucomicrobiia bacterium | reverse complement strand
GTATTACCGGTAGGGGTGGTACAGGGGAATCCGTTGGTATCTTCTACTTTCCAGATGAGCCGTCCGGTATCGGGATTGAGCGAAACAAGCGAACTCGACCCGGCGATGACGAGTTCGTCACGCAGTTTGTTTCTCCACAAAAAGGGGGAGGAATGACTGGTCGTGTAGCCCAGTCTGGGAAGCTTCCAGAGCTCTTCTCCAGTAGCTTTATCCAAGGAAAGGATACATGGGTCGTCCGTTCCATCGCGATTGAGAATGACGGAGTTGCCCACAAGTATGGGAGAGGTTCCAGTTCCCATGCCGGTACGGGGTTTGCTGAGCTGCTTCTCCCAAGCCAAAGAGCCATCGTAGTTCAAAGCTACTAAGCCGTAGTTTCCGAAATAAAAATAGACACGCTTCCCGTCGGTGCAGGGGGTCGATTCTGCAGGACCTGACAATCGATGGGTAAATGATTCTGGGCTACGAGAGGTAACGCTTTTTTCCCAAATCAATTTTCCGTCATGCCGGTTGAAAGCCAGCATGAGACGTTCGTTTTCGCGATACCCAGAGAGAAATAGAAAGTCCCCCCAAATGATTGGAGAGGAGTTTCCTTCGGGGACAGGGATGCCCCAAAGTTCATTTTTGGTTGGCCCGAATTCGATAGGTATATCCTGAGTCCTAGCAACGGGCAGACCATCGGGACCGCGAAACTGTGGCCAGTTTCCGATATCAGGGGTAGCGTCCTCAGAAAGGAGGGACGCTTGAAGCCAAAGAAGGCCAGCCCCGATCGCTAGCAGAATTCTGGTAGTTCGCTCCATCAACAACGATACTAGTGGGTGGATCGATTCTGCATCCAGAACATTATGTAGGGCACCGTATTCGTGATCGCGTAGCTGATTAACGACCTCCCTACCAAATCATCTGAATCGATGTCCTGTCGAAACCCGTAAGACTAAAACGCTACCTTCACCGGGCGGCCCTTTTGATTCCGGGCGGAATCGTTTGCGGCCAGCGTGGTCGCGAGCGTCTTCATTCCGTCTTCGTAACTAGAGAGGATACCAGCGGGACTTTCCTGGGAAACCGCATCGAGAAAGGCCTTGTTCTGTACATAGAAAATGTTCTCGTCGACGGGGATGGACTCTCGGGTTTCTTCCTCGGAGTGAACCGTTCCTTCGAAGCCCCAGCCCGTTAGGACGATACGATTATTTCTCGATGACAGATTGAGGCCGATTCCTCCATTTGGGCTTTCCGGATGCCCGCCCAAAGGGAAACACCCCGTAGAGAAAGTCGCCAGCGCGCCGGAAGCAAATCTCGCGTTGACGACCATGGCATCGTCTACAGAGAAGTGAGCCACTTCCTTCATGTATCCACGGCTTGAATAAGCGGACACTTCTTCGACGTCGCCCATCGTGTAGCGACAAATATCGACAAGATGAGTACATTGTTCGACAAACTGCCCGCCAGAATGATCAAAGGTCCGCCACCAAAGAGGCGGCGGCATTTGGGTGGTCCACCAGCCATGGGCGAGGATTCCTTCATTGCCCGCTTGGGAAAAGAGCTCTCGGATCCTCTGAACGGACTGCCGATAGCGGTTCATATATCCCACCGATACAATGGTGCCCGCTCTTTGGAAACTTTCGTTTACCGCATGAGCGGTTTCGAGTGACTGGGAAATCGGTTTTTCTACCAGTACTCCTTTGACGTGCTCCGAACAAGCCCGCTCCAAGTCACCGTGAAGGTGCGGTGGGAGGAGAATGAAGACCGCGTCGAGCGACTCTGCCCGAAGCATCGATAGCGGATCTGTATAGGTCTTCGCTCCTAGGGGTTGGGCGAGCTCTTTTGCCCGAGCCTCGTTGCGTCCGGCAATCGCGACTACCTGAGCCGCGTCGATTAACTTTATCGCATCTAGGTGAAGGCCAGTCACCCAACCCGTTCCAATGATTCCAATATTCATAAATTCGTTGAAGTGTCCGAGGTCGCTATCGGTAGTTTAATAAGCTATAAAGACATACGTCTTCGGTCTATTCGTACAAAAACCGACACGATACCGCCACCTGCATCTAGATCAACCTTCATAATCAAAGGGTAGCGAGGAATGAAGCAAAGGAGAGCATTCTGTCGGGGACTAGCACTCGCGCCATGCCACGTGCTTTTTTAATAACCACAAGCTACGCGGACGTCGCGATCGACACCCCTGCACACAGAAATGAAGCAAGAATCAAAGGTAGCGGGCGATCTCCGAGCGCCCACAATTGAATGAGGTTGAGATGGGCGCTCGGAGATCGCCCGCTACCTTTTAACAATCACGTCTTTGGAAGAATTTCGAAGGGCACCTTTGCTTCGAGAGGGAGATGAGCCCATCAATTATTGTAGGTCGTCTCGTCGAAGACCCCGACAAGTCGGTGGCTGACTGCGTCCTGCCGAAGCTTTATGCGAAGGCTGCCTATGGTCGGCGACCTACCCTACATTTAGTCAGATTTCAAGGTGGCTAGGCGGCACAGCGCCAGCGCTGGCCCCACGGATACTTTTTAAATCATCACTGCTTTCAACTTCGCCTCGTCGATCTCAATTCCTAAGCCCGGCTTTTCGGGGGTGTACATGTAGCTGTTCTCAAGCCGGAGTGGTTCTTTCAGAATGCCGTTTCCGAGTGGATTGTCGCCAAACCAGTATTCGGACGTGATTGTATTGGGCATCGCAGTTGCCAGATGGGCGCTGGCGGCAAAGTGGATGGCCGAGCCAATGCTAATGTGTGGGGCAAAGGCGAGCCCGAAGCCATCCGCCATCTCCGCGATGCGTTTGCATTCCGTGACACCGCCTGCCCGGCAAACATCCGGCAGGACAACGTCGAGTCCACCCGCGCGAATGAATTCCGCAGTTTCATATCGGGATGTCAGCGAGTCGGTTGCAATCGGTATGCGCAAGGCCTTGGCGATCTCCCCGTATCCTGCCACATCTTCTGGGGCGGTTGGCATTTCAAACCACATGCAACCAAGCTCCTGAAGTTCGTACCCGATCTGCATGGCTTGGGCTCGATCGTAGACGCCAGCCGCGTCGGTATAGATCAGGAAATCGTCACCCAAGGTTTCGCGCACTTTCCGGATACTCTTGAGATCGCCTTTGAAACCTCGGCCAATGGCCATTTTCAGTCCCGTGTATCCACGGTTCTTGAGATCCGTCGCATCCATCGCCAATTGTTCGAAAGCCTCTTCCGGCATATCGTAACTCAGGGCAGGCAAACCGGAGGCGTAGACCCGAACGGGGTTGCGAAAGCATCCTCCCAGCAATTGGTAAAGGGGCTTTCCGGACGCTTTCCCGATCAGGTCCCACAGTGCAATATCGATCCCGCTAATCGCTTCGAGATAGAAACCCGCCCGGTGTCCGCGTACGCGCATGCCGGCATACATTCGTTCCCATAAAACGACTACATCATGAGGATCTTCACCCACGACGAGATCGGTCAACAGAAGATCGATGATCTGCTTGGTGGCTTGAGGGGCTACGGGTGCCTTCGCTTCTCCCCATCCGATCAGCCCGTCATCCGTGGTCACTTTAACAATGACCGTGTCGATGGTCTTAGAATAGATAAAGCGTCGACGCAAGGGAGGGGGGTACTCGGTGGACAATTCTGGCGAGCGATTCTCATCGCCCCATCCTCGACTTCCCCAGTAGCTTTTCTTGTCGATCGGTTTTGCCTGAACCGCGAAGGTTTCAATTTTGGCTATTTTCATAAAGTATCTTGAGCTAGCATTAGCATCAGAGGCCCTTGGCCCCAGGGGAATATGCCGAAGGGGCGTGTGGCGTACATTTTCAGTTCTCCAATTGGAGTGGCGTCACTGACCAAATTCAAGGCTCCATCCTCCGCGATACACTGGATTGCTGCGGCACGGGCTGTTCGTTCCATTTCCCCGTACACTTTGGAGTCTAACAATCCGGCTGCAAACGCTTCCCGCAGGGCAAAGGCCGTCATAACCGCCAGGGTGGATTCCAAATAGGAATCCGGTTCTGTGACTACAGTGTGCCACAGGCCAGAGTGGTCCTGGTATTTTTTTAGCGCGTGGCTCAATCGATGGAGCCGCTCCAGAAGTTCCTGCCGTTCTGCATTCGATTCCGGCAGAGACTTCAATGTCTCGACCAGCCCCATGAGGGCCCAACCGTTTCCGCGGGCCCAAAGCTGTCCATTCGTGCCGCAATCCTCCTCGTAACCATGCCAGAAAAGGCCCTCGGTTTCCGTGCCGCATTCGACCTGTAGCGCTCGGGCGTATCCAAGAATCTCATTCAGACCTTGCTTTAGGTAAGACTCGTTGTTGGTGATGCGACCCAGGCGGACTAGAAAAGGGGCGTCGACATCCATACAGTCGACCCAGATCTGCTTGCGCCATCCCGACAAATCGGGGCGGTGCATTCGGGCTCCCAAAGCGTTCAGCGGGAAAGTGGCATTCAGGGCAGCGAGTTTCTTGGCTGCTTCCAGTAATTCGGGCTCTCGACTCTCTTCGTAGAGCAGAAGGAGCTCGGTACCCGGGGCGATATGTTCTTCGTTCCCTCTAGCCACACCCCTCACTACATAGGATCGCAGGATCGCGCCAACGAAATCACGATACTCGGGGCGGTTCGTGACTTTGTGGGCTGCCCACAGGCCGCGAAGGGCGATTCCTTCGCCGAACCCCCAGACTTTGAAGGGCCAGCTTAAGGAGCGATCCGCGACTCGTTTAAGAGTCGAAAACCTAGTTGCGTCTCCAGATTTTAACGTCGTCGACATAGGCATTCTTGGGGACGAGAA
>JAUHWE010000438.1 GCA_030424825.1 Verrucomicrobiia bacterium | reverse complement strand
CAATGGCTCTGCACCAATCACCTCGGAATCTTTGCTGCCATTTTTAAAACGGGCCTTTCTTGAGTACCCACCCATATCACGCTGAATTGCGGGTACTAATTCTTGCATAATTAACGTACTTTTTCCTGACCCAGAAACACCCGTCACTACGGAAAGCTGGTAGTGGGGAATCGATACATTGATATTTTTCAGGTTATGCTCCCGAGCGCCGGTGACAGTTAAGGCTGAATTTAAGCTTCCATAAGGACTCGGGTCTTCTGCAGCCAAGAGATGCTCCTGACCGGATTCATTTTTCATCCCTTTTCCTTCAGTCCTAAGATACTTTCCCGTTTCGGTTTCGTCTTGTTTGACGCAATCCTTTGGAGTGCCTTGAAAAACGATCTTCCCTCCGTCTGCTCCCGCTTCGGGGCCGAGCTCGATAATCCAGTCAGCGGACTTCAATACGTCCAGATTGTGTTCGATCACGATAAGGCTATGCCCATGGTCGACGATTTGCTGCAATACGGAGAGAAGCCGTTTCACATCATGTTTGTGTAGACCTGTAGTGGGTTCATCCAGTAGGATAAGGCTAAAGGAAGAGTCTTCGGGGTTTTTGGAAGAGTGATTATCCCCCGTGTTTTTAGCAGAAAGATACTTTACGAGTTTCAAACGTTGGGATTCCCCGCCCGACAAGGTGTTGAGGGGTTGACCCATTTTCAAGTAGCCAAGTCCTACTTGCTCCAGTGCTTCCAGTTTGTCGTACAATTTTGGGTACTCTTGGAAAAGGCGCAATGCTTGAGCGATGGTGAGATCTAGAATATCGGCAATCGAGTGGTTTTGGAATCGGATTTCGAGAAGTCCGCTCTTGAAACGTTTGGAATTGCAGTGAGGGCAAGGCACGAACACGTCGCTTAGGAACTGCATCTCCACTTTTTCATAGCCAAGTCCATTGCAATGTTCGCAACGACCGTCTCCCGCGTTAAATGAAAAGCTAGAAGCGGTGTAGCCTTCCGCCTTGGAGTCGGGAAGGTCGCCGAATATTTTGCGAATCTGGTCCCAGGCATTAACGAAGACGGCAGGATTGGAGCGAGGGGTCCGGCTGACGGGCGCTTGATCAACCATGACGATTTCGTGAGGCTCCATGTCGCATTTGAGACTTTTCAAAGAAGCGGGGTCTTCTGCCAGTTTCCCGTTTTGGGAAAGCAATGTTTGGTAGAGCACATTGTTCATCAGGGTGCTTTTCCCCGATCCGGATACTCCACTAAAACAAACGAACCGGCTTAGTGGAATATCAATATCCAAATTATGGATATTGTGTTTGCTTGCACCGCGTATGCGAATCCGAGGAGACGATTTGCCCTTTTTCGAGAGCTGGAATGGACGAACATTCTCAGGAGGGTCAATTGAACGAATTCCAGAAAAGTAGTTGCCCGTAATGCTGTCGGCGCAGGCGAGCAGATCGGTCGAGTCCCCCTCGAATACTACGCGGCCCCCGTTTGCTCCGGGTTCGGGGCCGATCTCTAGAATATGATCCGCAGCGAGAATCATGGCGTCGTCGTGTTCCACAACCACTACCGTGTTTCCAGAGTCAGTAAGAGTGCGGACGATCTGAATCAGGCGATTGATATCTCGGGCGTGTAGACCGACTGATGGTTCATCCAAAACGAAAAGCGTATCGACGAGCGAAGTACCCAGACAGGAGGTGAGTGTCACTCGTTCGACTTCTCCGCCGCTAAGTGTTCGGGCGGGCCGATTGAGAGTCAGATATCCCAGACCCACATGGTTCAAGTACCGAAGTCGCGAAAGAATGGCTTCAAAAGCAATGTCGGATTGAGTGGAATTAATCGAGGTTGAACCTTCGTCGGTATTGCTTGGATCTGATGCGAGTGGTTTAATATTTGATACGAGCTCGAAAAGCTTGTTTATAGGGAGCTCATATAGGTCTGGAAGTTTGTAGCCGTTCCAAAGCCAGCAAAGGGCCTCGGGCTGAAGGCGAGTGCCGTCGCAATGCGGGCATTTGATGTAGGCTCTAAAGCGTGATAGGAAGATGCGAACGTGCATCTTGTAGGTATTCTTTTCCAGCCAATCGAAGAAACCTTTGACTCCGTACCAGGAGTTGCCGTCCCACTCTTCGGAGTCGCGCTTTTTGCGGAAATCAGGCTCACCATTGATGACGATGTCCTGATGCCTCTTGGAAAGTTGATTGAAAGGGGTTTTGGTGGAAATTTTCAGACGTCGACAGGCTCGCTCGAGATCTTTCTTGCTTTCACCGTAGACCTGGCCTTCGAAGGGGCGGATGAGGCCTTCAGAAATACTTAGATTTGTATCCGGTATTGCCAGACGGTAGTCGATCTCGATCACGCGTCCAAAGCCGCGGCATTCCGGACAGGCCCCTATGGGAGAGTTGAATGAAAATAAGGCAGGGATGGCGGGACGGTACCGCTTTCCGCTAGATGGGGAATGGAGTCCACTGGAAAAGCGATCGATCAGGTTTGACTCGCTGTCAAAAAGAACCAGCTCGCCCTGGCCGAATTCAAGGGCGGTCTCGGCGGCTTCCAAAAATCGCGCGATGTTTTTCTTTTCCAAGCGCATCCGATCCTGGACTACGTAGGCGACGGTGTCCTTTTTCCGGGAAAGCGCCTTGATGGCATTGTCGTCATCGACCCGGAGGACGTCTCCCGTTTCCGTGATGAAGCGTGAATACCCCTGGGCTTTCACGTTTTTGAACATTTCAGTCCAGTTGAGTTTTTCGGGGCGGCGAATTTCGAAAGCGATGACGACGATTTCAGAGGGCCAGCGATTTAAAGACTTTTCCCAGATCGTTTTAGGATTGTCGTCTTGTATCGCTTCCCCGGTTACCGGATCGAACAGTGAGGCTACATGGCTGAACCAGACTTTGAAAAAATCGGTCAGTTCAGTCATCGTACCGACGGTGGATCGAGAAGTCTTGATGGTGTTCTTCTGCTCGATAGCGATCGAAGGCCGGACATTTTCAGCCTCATCCAGATCGGGCTTTTCTAGAAGATCGAGAAACTGGCGGGTGTAAGCGCTAAAAGTCTCGACGTACCTTCGCTGACCCTCGGCATGTAGCGTTTCAAAAACGAGAGAGGATTTTCCCGCACCACTTAGGCCCGTAACGGCGATGTACTTGCCGAGTGGGATATCGACGTCGATGTTCTTGAGATTGTTTTGTCGCACACCGCGGAGGCGGATAGACTTTAAATCGGAAAGCGTTTTAGGCATTAGGATGGACGCCTACGAAGCGCGCGAACGTTTATTGAAGGTGCTGTTCTTCAAGTAGCATCGTGCGCTTCCTAGTCGAAATTACTTTAATTGGTGAAAGAGTTTGATGTAAGTGGAAATTTGCGTTTCGGGACTGAAGTTCCTTCGGGCATACTCCCGCGCGGCCTGGGACATTTGCAGTCGCAGGTCATGAGATTCGACAATGCGAGAAAGTTTCTCGACAAATTGCCCTTCGTTTTCGTTCTCGATGAGAAAGCCGGATTTTTCGTTCAGAAAGGTCTCTCCGACGCCGTCCACGTCGTAGGCCACCACCGGTAGCCCGAACGATTGAGCTTCGACAAGAAAGTTGGGGAGCGACTCTTTGGATGATGCGTGAATGGCGATGTGGCTGGATTGGTACAGCTCGGTGGGGTCGGCTAGAAGTCCGGGGAACTGGGTTCGTTTGGAAATTCCTAGTTTAACCGCTTCTTGGATACAGGAATCACGTTGCGGTCCTTCGCCGGCGAGGGTTAGTCGCCAATCGAAATGCGTGGGCAATTGGCTGCAGATTCGAAGCAGTCGAATTTGCTTTTTCTCCGGCCGAAACATGCTCACACTGACTAGGTGGATCGGAGGTTGCCTCGAGTTTTGAAGGCTCGCCAGCTGGGATATTGGATCCCGGATACAACCATTGTATATGACTGTGGAATTCGGATTTTCGATTCCGTAAAGGGTTTTGATTCGCGTGAGCGCCTCGCAACTATTGGCGATCACCTGGTCGGCTAGGCGCAACGCTCGCTTTTGGAGGAAGGGAATTCGCTTCCCCGTGCGAATGGTGGCTACTATTTTGAAGGGGCGTTTTCTGCTTGCGAGAAGTCCGGAATGGCAATTGGCCATACGTCCCATGGGGATAGCGATGTCGATTCCCAGTGATCTCAGAAGCGAGTAGAGACCGGGTGCGAACCAGTCGGTTTTCAGCGGTCCTTGGTTTAGATAATGAAGCGTGAATTTGGATTGGGCGGCTTTTTCGTCGAGAACCCCTCCGCGTCGGAAAACAATGACATGGATTTCCATTCCTTTTTTCGCCAGGCCCTCTGCGAGGTGCAGGGTCTGGTTTTCGGTTCCGCCGTTGCGAAGGTGGTCCTGAATGAAAGCGATACGCATTTGCGGGGCTTATTCAGGAGAATCAAAAGACTAGAGCAAGGATGTTTAGGGTGGGACGTTTTTTGGCGTGAGACTGAGTTTGTTGGGAGAATGAGAAAATAAAGGGCTGGCAATGGAACGTGTCTGCCCATTGATTGTTTCAGGTTCCTATGGCTATGGCTGTTTTTATCAAAAGGGCTCTGGTGAGCGCGGCGGGTGTTTTTCTGGGAAGCTGGATGGTGTCGGGCATTCAGTACGATGACTCCACCTCACTGATCATGGCGGTGATTTTGCTAGCCCTGTTTTCGGCTGTGCTGAAGCCGCTGCTCGTTTTGTTTGCCTTGCCCTTTGTGGTTCTGACGATGGGTGTAGGACTTTTGTTTATCAACGCGTTGTTGTACTTGCTAGTCGGAAACCTGGTGGAAGGTTTC
>JAUHWE010000437.1 GCA_030424825.1 Verrucomicrobiia bacterium | reverse complement strand
GGCCAGAAAAGGGCCCGTGCTTTCCGCCCATTGGGTCGCGTCTCCAAAGCTGGCGGCTTCCTTGCCAAAGCAACTGCGCAACATGTCGGTATCGATTATTCCAGGATTCATAGCGGCAACGGCGACCCCCGCAGGCAGTTCTTGGGCCATGGCTTGGCTGAGTCCTTCAATGGCCCATTTTGTGGCGCAGTAGGGTGCCACATCGGCGGATGTGGATCGGCCCCAGCCGGAGCTCAAATTGATCATAATTCCGCTGCTTCGGGCAATCATCACCGGAGCGATATGCCTCAATACATGGTACACTCCCTTGATGTTTATGTCGACAACCTTCCCAAATTCCTGGGGAGGCACTTTCCAAAGAGGGGCGTTAGCGTTAATGACCCCTGCATTGTTGACGAGGAGATCGGGTGCTCCGAAATTCGCGACGAGCTCCGTGACGAAGCGTTCGACCGCAGCATCGTCCGTGACATCGACTACGCGAAAGTATCCATTGTTCTCTGACTGAAGCAAATCGATTGAGGTTTGATTTCGACCAATTCCGCTTACTCGCCAGTCTTGGTGAAAGAACCATTTTGCGAGGGCGAGTCCGAGGCCTTTCGTGCAACCTGTTATTAATATGTGTTTTGACATCGTTGTTGTGGCTGTGGTTGGCATTCTTATTCCACGAATTCCAGGAAACCAAAGTCTTCCGGTTCGTGGACGCCGTTATTTTCCTTGCCCACTTCGAAAAGCGTTCCCCAGGAACGCCGATCCCCAGTGGCGTCATTGCGATCCTGGCGAATGGCTTGAAACGCCCAGCGATTTCCGGGCGCAACGGGACTGATCGAGTCGATCCCTTCGAAGAGTTTTAGTGGAATGGCGAACTCCATGTTCCAGCCTTTGTCTGTATCGGAATTGTCGTTAACAGTCCCATGGACAGCGACCTCGACTTCAAATTCCGGATCGTAGGACTTTATGATGGTATGTTTGTCTTGGTAGAAGTGGGTTAGGAAGATGAAGTCGTTGGACGCCTTATTGAGGTTTACTTCGAACCCATAGTGCATATCCAGTTTCGCAGGGGCGGGAATGAGGAAAATCTCTGCGCAATCGTCGAAATAGGGCTGACCGTCTCTTTTCGTCTCCCGCGCCGTGATACATTTGTCATCGCATTCGAAAAACACATACAAATTCTGCTCGTCCCAGAGCATTCTAAATTTCGATTTCTGCCGATCGTCCGCCGTTTCGTATCGCCGATAATGATCAAGTGTCCGGACCTCGGTATGCAGCCAGCCATCATCCAGCTTCCCGTCAACTTTGATCGGTTGTTTAGCTTTCGATACTTTGAATGGGGAGTCGGAAGTCTCGCCAGCAGAAATCGCATTCAAGCAAGCAAAGACAACTAGAGGCAGGAAGGGGCAAAAATAAATGAAAGGTTTCATGATCTAAGGACTGAATTGATTTAGCGGTTCTTGCAAAAGGAATTCCCGCAACAAACGGCATCAAAACCTGGGAGAATCGCCAATACGATTGCCTCGACTCGCTTTAAGGCCAAAAAACTTTAAAACCTTCTAGAGTTTTTTGGCCCTATAGCGGCATTGGAACCATGGATCGGCTCGACAAGATGAGGAGTCTGTAGCTAGTTTGAGTTGATGAAGTTTATGCTATTGTTGCTCTTGGGAGTTGGAGTGCTCGTGTCGAGCTGTGGGGACAAGATGGAATATTCAAGTTTAGTCCAGGGGGTTTGGAAGGTTACTAAGATCGTAAATCTCGACAAGAAGGAGGAAACGGATCCGGGAAATATGCACTATGTCGTGACGAAACGGCATATAATGACGGTTGGCGGCAAAGAGGACCGACCGGTTGTCGCAAAGAATTTTGCTGATATGAAACCAGAAGAGATCCTCTCGCAGCTTCCGGCGGGAGGTGGATTTATGGAGTACGAAATCGTGGACGGTAAGATCCATCGTACCACAAAGTTCGCCCTGTCTGAACTTTTCGAAGGGAAATTGATCCAGACCGAATTTGAAGTAGACCAAGAGAACCTAGTTTTTCGAGACAGTCACCACGCAGATGGTGAGCTTCGTGAGTGGCATATGGTCCGTGTTGAGTAGAACGATCGGTTCACCACTCTATTCGGCCTCACTGCTTTAAACCTCCAGGTTGTGCTAATTATGATTACGTTATGAAAGGGCTTATCCTCACTTTTCTTCTATTGGGAGTTACTGCCAAAGCAGGTGATCTCACAAGTGCGGTTCGAGATTCGCTAGAACCGTTCATCAAAGATCGAGAAATATCGGGTGCGGTCGCGCTCGTTGCCAAGGAAGGCGAGGTGCTCAGCTACGAGGCTCTGGGTAAGTCGAACCTCGAAACAGGGAGAGCCATGAAAAGGAATGACCTGTTCTGGATCGCCTCCATGACAAAGCCATTGGCCGGTGTATCTATTATGATGCTACAAGAGGAGAGGAAAGTCCAGGTGGACGATCTGGTGGAGACGCATTTGCCTGAGTTTAAGGACCTGTGGCTCCTTGAGAAGGAGACTGGAGAATCGCGATTGCTCAAACGTCCTTCCCGCAAAATTACGCTTTTCGACTTGCTGACCCACACTGCTGGCGTACCGAGTGTGGATGAACCTAGAAGTCATACGACGTTAGCGGAGTTGGTGGCGCAAATATCTCAGCAGCCTCTTTTGCACGAACCCGGGAGTCGCTGGAAATACAGCTCAGGTGGAATCAATGTTTTAGGACGAGTAGTGGAGGTGGTCTCAGGGCAATCCTTTGCAGACTTCATCGAAGAACGTATTTTGGCTCCTTTGGGAATGTCGGATACCACGTTTTTCCCTCCCAAAGGCAAACTCGATCGGGTGGCGAAGTCGTACCTGAAAAACGATGACGTCACGGAGCTTACCGAAACTCAGCCAAGATCGATCAATGGACCCCTTTGGGATCGGAGGCGGACGGTAGAACCTGGAGGCGGGCTTTATTCGACTGCAGAGGACATGCGCCGCTTTTACCAGATGATGCTCGATGGCGGCGTCTGGAGGGGGAGACGTTTGCTCTCTGAAGAGTCAGTTGAGGAATTGACTCGAACCCAGACCGGGGAGATCGTAACTGGTTTTACCGATGGCATGAGTTGGGGACTGGCTTTTCAGGTGGTAAAGGAGCCTCAAGGCGTGACCGCGATGCTGTCACCCGGGACGTTTGGCCATGGCGGGGCGCATGGTACCCAAAGCTGGGCGGATCCGGTAAACCAGACCATCTACATCCTTATGATCCAGCGTCGTGGATTCAGCAACGGTGACAATTCACCGGTGAGGAAAGCGTTTCAGGCTGCGGCGTATTCTGCGTTGAGCAAGTAGCAATATGATGTACGAACGGTACTCGGTATTACCGCATCATCTCATCTAGGAGCGGTGCCATGCCTTCGACCCAAATCTGGTAGCCGGCAGGGCTTAAATGCAATTGATCTGGCATGATGGCCTTGGCAATAGTGCCATCAGCGGACATAAACTTTGGACCCAGATCCAGAAATCGAATACTCTTACCGTTGTCCAGCTTGGCTAGGTCAGCATTGATTGCTCGGATTTTCTTCATTTTCATCTCCCATGGATCCTCTACGCCGCGGGCATTGCGAGGTCCCCGAGGAAAGACAGCCAGCAGCAGGATCTTGGTTTGAGGTAAAGCCTCTTGGACCATTCCAACGATCTTCCGATTGGCAGCGGCGATGTCCTTGGCGGAATCGTCGCCCGTGTTGTTGGTGCCGATCATGAGGACGACGACTTTGGGGGAAATTTTGTCGAACTCTCCTTGTTCGATGCGCCAGATAACATGTTGAGTGCGGTCACCGCCAATGCCGAAGTTCGCGGGCTGATACTTGCCCCAAGCAGATTCCCAGATTTCCGGAACCTTGGTCCATCCTTCGGTGATCGAATCACCAAGGAACACGACTTCAGCCGGGCCCGCTGCCGCTCGTTTGAGGAATGATGCATGGAGTTCGAAGAAACGGGCGTTTCCGTGTTTCGTGGCGCCGATGCTCGGATCTTGGGCAAATGTGAAAGGCAATATTCCAATTGCCAAGAGAAGAGAGAGCAATCGAAGGAGGGGAAGGTTATGATTCATGGGCAAAGCTTGAATGGAAAAAGGGGATGCGGAAAGCTTAGAATCGAATCTGAGCGAAATGGTTTTCCTCGGGTGCTGTTCAATGTGCCCAGTGTAAGAGTGATACGTCTCTAGCTGCTCCAAAGAGCCGTCGTTATGCCTACCGCACAGTAGATCGCGCCCGCCGCATATCGACCCCAAGCGAAGCCACCTCTCCTGCGCAAGCGTGTGCTTGCCAGTCCGGCACACAGAGCCCAGGTGGTATCACCAAGCCATCCTATGAATACGAATCCCAAACCAAGGTATAGAAGCTGTGTCCAAAGTTCACCGCTATCCGGGTTTGTGAATTGTGGAAGAAAGGCCAAGAGAAACAACGCTACTTTTGGATTGAGCAATCCGATAAGAGCGCCCTGGCGAAACGAGGTGAGGGCTTGAGTGTTTGCGCTAGACGATCGCGAACTGTTTTTCGCTAGAAATGAACGTATGCCTAAATAGATCAGATAGCCAGCTCCCGCGTATTTGATCAATTGGTACACTGATGGGTAGGATACCAGCAAGGTTGCCAGTCCGAAAGCCGCCACCAAGGCTTGGCAAAGGTTTCCGATTGCGATTCCAGCGGCGGTCTTTACTCCTACGCTCGTGCCTTCGCTGACGCTGCGAGCGACGATAAAGACAACGGCGGGACCGGGTATGGCTACCAAAGCGAGACAAGCT
>JAUHWE010000436.1 GCA_030424825.1 Verrucomicrobiia bacterium | reverse complement strand
CTTTACCCAACACCTTAGAAAGCGCTTCTAGTGATTTGATCCTCCCTACGTAACCCCGCTTGGGAAAGCGTCCAATCGGAGGAATCAGATGGTCGATACTTGATAGTCGAGCTTAAGCCGCATTGGATAAATACGACTCTACTCCGCCAGTCGGTTACGAATGCGCTTTCCGCGGTAAACCGCAATGTTGTCGAAGTAGGCATGAACATCGGTGTAGTTACCCTCTGAATCTCTTGGCGCCCAATGCGGTTCATGTCCTCCATGAAACGTGCTAAACAGGAAGGTGCTTACAAGAGTGCGGTCTCCTTCTTCTCCGCGAAATTGAATGCCATCATGCTTAATAACCCGATCTCCATCTATGTAGATATGAGCGAATCCGTCACTCTCCGACGAATGCGTATTCAGTTTTATATGCAAGAATACTGAATAGTATTTCCCTTTCTCAAACCGAAATTTTTCGGCGAACATACTGGCCCCATATTTCCCGTCTTTATTCTGGCTATACAGGTATGATTTCAATTTACCTTCCTCTTTGAACGTAACGCGAGCACTCCAACCGTCCGGACGCATCGCTTTCCCACCCGTGATGGGCGAATCGGGACCGAGTCCGTGAAGTTTCCCGCCTTTGACAAACTGAAAATCATGATCGAACTTCACATCATAATTTAATGTGTATTCCAGTCCTCGTTCTCCCAGTTTGTACTTCGCGGTGACTCGTTCGCTTCCCCGTTCGCCCCCTTCGTAAGTCACCTTCAATGCGCGGCTTCCGTGGGTCCCTTCAGCTTCAACCACTTCTCGGTGCGATCCGTTTGCCAGAAGTTCATAAAGTTCTCCTTTCACAGGGCCATCGAAGCTCTCATGAAACACGCGATGATCTTTCGCCTCATCGCCGTAAGCCCGCACAGACATCGCTAGAAGCCCAAAAAATAGAAAAAAGAGATTCCCCATAATGGGTAAAATAGCACCTAAGCCCAGAGTAGCCAATCCTTAATTTACTGCTGTGCCTCGCCCTTCCACTTAAAGAAATAATGGTAGCAAATCCGTCATTGCGGTAAGTCATTGGGCATCATGCGTCAGGCTATGCCAGCCCAAACCAGGTAGAGTACCCCATCAAGAACACGCCACTTGCTGCAGCGGGGCAGGCACTCCAGCTGGTAGAATTGATCGCCTTTTCGAATCAGCGAATTTTGAACCGCTTTTGCTTTTAGTCGCGAAAGCGACGTGGCTTGCTACTAGAATAACAACGCCTGGTTGTTGATACCTCTGCAAGGAGCGCTTATTTTTGCGGATCTAAAGCACAAACATGGTTAACAACGTGTTCAATAAGTCGTATTCAAGCCCATATTCACATATCTATCATTAGATTTTTATATTGTAGGTCGTCTCGTCAAAGACCCCGCCCTACTGTTCGATTCATGCGAAAAATTCATTTTCTGGACCCTCTCTAAAGTTACGTTCGACGTGCTAGGCAACTTTTCAAGCCACGCTTTCGGAGAATTTCCCAGTAATTCAGACATAGACGCAATCCTTGATCGGATCTGGGAACGACTTGTATCCAGCGAATGGAGCCGTTCTCTAGTAGAGCCGTGAATCTAAAGGATTCGGCGAAATTTCCGAACCCATTTCTTTTGATCGCGATTAATAAGGTAAGCGTGTTGAGTAATTTGGTTAGACAAACTCCGTCTCGTTCGAATCAATTGGGACCACCAGCCACGAATTAACTTGCATGAAAGCGGTCTGATCATTCGAAGAAGAATAGCGGATCCTTTTGGATTGCCCACCTTTGGGGATAGGAATAAGCGGTCGAGTGGAAATAGGCTCCAATCGTTTGGAGCTTGAGCTAATAAGGGCGTTTTTTCAAAAACGTGATAATGTTAAGCTTAAACAGTCTTTACCTAGACTCATTCAAACGCCAGACCTGCTTAAGTTCAGAATGATTAAACCCATCCCATTCCATTTTTCACTTCTAGCGCTCATGCTCACTATTGCGGTCGTACGCGGGGCGGAGATGACTCAGGTCCAGCACACTGAGCACGTCTATAAAGTAATCGATGATACAGAGCTAACTATTCACGCATTTACAGCTTCGAAATTCATTGGGGAGGAACCTCAATCGGCTATTGTTTTTATTCATGGAGGTGGTTGGGCATCAGGAGACCCATCCATGTTTTTCGCGGCCTGTAAGCGGTATGCTTCCATGGGACTTGTTACCTTTTCAGTCCAGTACCGGTTGGCGGAAAATCGGGATGGCAACATTCCCAGCCCCAAACTTACTCCGATTGAATGTGTGATGGATGTACGTTCGGCTGTTCGATGGATTAGAGTTCATGCGTATGAATTGAATGTGGATCCGCAAAAAATTGTAGTTGGGGGGCACTCAGTGGGGGGACAATTGACGCTCGGAACCGCTTTGTTCGATTCGGTCAATGAAGTATCCGACGACCTGAAAACATCCCCCATTCCCAATGGCATGCTTCTCTTCTCCGGGGTTCCTGATACCATCCAATCTCGGTGCGACTTTTTGTTGGCAGATCGCCGCGAGCAAATCTGGTCTATTTCGCCCGCCCACAATGTGAGGCCTGGTATGCCGCCCGTTATCGCGTTTCACGGTAAAGCGGATACGGTAGTGACATTTTGGAGGGTTCGACGATTTCGGGATCTCATGGAGAAAGCAAATAACGATTACGAACTCCATGCCTACGAGGGGCGCAAGCATCTTCTTGCTAAAGGTGACGACACCTATGCGGAGGTACTAGACGACGAGATTCTGGAGAAGACTGACGCTTTTCTGCGTAGATTGGGCTTTATGTGATAACGAGTTCCCCTTTACGGCAAAGCCGAATTAAAAACCGGAAAGCGTAGGATCGCTTCACTAAAGCAGATCCGCTAGTTGCGTAAATAAAACGCTCTAAACGACTGATTTGTAATTATATAATCATTACTAAATTGGCAATTCAGAAAGTAGAATAGTGATATGTGAATTAAAGGCCTTCGACATTGGATGATAGGCGCAGAGGATCTTTCAGAATCAGCGAACGGATGAGATTTTACTCGAAGCCACTCTGGGTCTTTATTTTTTTTGAACTATTTCTTCACTTACCCGCTATTCTTCGCAGATTCATGTCGTAGGCGTTACCCGGCTGAAGCGTCTCATAACCCCACTTATCTGGGTTTTCTCCCCAGAGCTCAGGATTAAAGATATAGACTTGTCCGCGACCAGACACTTGTAGGGTGCTTTTCCTGACAGTAATAGCGGTGCCCTGATCAATGCCAATTCCCAACAGTTCCAGAGGCTTCAACGTCTTATCTTGCAATTCTGACTTTCTGGCCCGAAATAACTCCAGAAGATCCAGCTCCCGGCCTCTCTCTTCTACATGCACGTCGAAAGCAGCATTTTCGACAAAGGCAAAACCTTTCTGGTGCTTCTTGTCACCCAGAATCTTTCGCCGCGTGTAGTCACCTCGTGTCATGAAAGAAGATTGGACCTGAGCCCCAGCCGAACTGCCTGAGACAACTCCTCCACGAGCCAATAGTCGATGCAGAGCGGCTAGCACTTCAGTTCCCAGAAATGCATCGGTCAGAAAACACTGATTTCCACCGCTCATATGGACGGCATCAGCTCGATCGATCTTTTCGTAGTATTCAGGCTTATCTCCGTCGACTCGTCTCAATGTGTATAGCTCATCAACGTGCTCTAGTCCAAATCGCCTCGTTAGCGTATCCACCAAACGGAACGGTACCCCCCGTTCGTAGTCCGCCTCTCTTCGTTTCCCTTGAGGAGTTGTGATGATACAGATAACGGGCTGCTCTTTGCCGGATGCTTCTTTCACCAAATCGATGAACTCCTGAGCATTAAACGAGCCCCCTCCATGAATATACAAAACGCCCTTCTCGGGTCCAATGGTTTTGGCAGGACAAAGTGCGCCTAGCACCAAGCAAGTTCCCAATAGAACCAATGAACGCATGACCCTGCGGCGCTTCAGTTCCGCCGAGAAGAAGACTGGCTTGCTTTCATCTTTTCTCATTACTCAGCGACTCTGGCCTTTCATCGCTCATTACCGTTTATACTGAGCGTACTCGGGCACGTGTGTTGAAAGGTAGTCGATCCACTTGCCCTGGTTCACGTAATACTCCTGGACTTTTGGATGGGCGAGAAAAGGACGGCAGTACACATGACCGGCCGCAAGCGCATCAAAGCCGTTCCAATCTGGATTGCTCGCCAGTTCCGCGAATGCGAACTCCACGGCCAGTTCTGGATCGACATGCGACATGATTCTGATGCCTATTTCCCTGCTCAGCACGCTCCCCGTCTCCAACAGGTCCTCTGCGATGATCCGAGCTTCATCGAACTCGCCTAAAGCCACATGGGCAAAGCCCAACGCTTCTCGAACCACGATATCGTCATCCACGAGTTGCCTTTGTGCGATCTTCTGCGCCTCTGTTATGCGCCGCGCGATGGCACGAGCTTCACTCAGCTGCCCTCGGTTCAAATGGACCACCAGTCCGGCCGATGCTAAACCACAGAATCCCATTGTATTGTGTTCGCTTATACCTAGCTCGATCGGTTTGCGATACAGCTCGATGATTCTATTCTCGTCGTTGGCCAAGAGACTCAAGCGCATATGGGTTAGATCATTATATACAGATACATCGCCTTCACCGAGAACCCCTTCTACCACTAACAATTCCAATTCCTCAATCACCGCTTGATCTGCCGTTTCCTGAAAACGTTCTACTAATTGCGCAATCACATGGGATCCGCTCACACGAGCCAGACTACGATCCGCGGCTGTTTCCGGGACA
>JAUHWE010000435.1 GCA_030424825.1 Verrucomicrobiia bacterium | reverse complement strand
AATAATACTGCAAATATATCGGCATGGGATCTAGAAAAGCCTACGACAGCGCTTTTAGTTCAGTATTCCAGTCTGTTCCGAATTTGTCAGCCAATACCATCGACCAAAAAGGGCCGATCTCAATAGATCGGCCCAATATGAACACTGTAGTCAGAGAAAGATTATTGTTAGACCTTGCCAAACCGACGGCGGGCGACACTGAGGCCGAGAAGTCCGAGAGCGAGCAACGACATCGTCGCTCCTGAATCAGGCACACCAGCGTATACCAACTGGTCCTGATGAACGCGTTGACCATTGTTACTGGTCAAATTCATCACCTTCACTGCAGAACCTGTGTAGTCGTCTGCATAGTTGGCGATCCCTTGGGCAAGCGTAAGGAAAGATCCGAATCCAGCGCTTCCGTACCCTTGTGCGGCACTCGTTATTTCTCCCTCAAGATACCAAATTGTATTTTGCAGCTGTTTCGCACTCTCGTGAACAATACTAGAAATATTGGAGTCTCCAAAATTGAAACCACTCAATGACCCCAACGCAAACTGCTCATACAAATAGGCCGTTCCAACGGATACAATGTCCTTGCCTCCAACGGCCCCGCTGACTCCGCCATTAATCGCCCCGTTGTTCAGCTCAACTTCATACGTGCCGCCACTATTGAAATATTCGTTCTTCTCGATGCAAAACGTACCGAACCAGGTCCCATCCGTGGATTTTCCGAGCGCATAGTTGGAAATAACCCAATCGAGTTCGCTATTGGGATCCGCCCGGTAGTTTCCTCCGGAACCCGCATCGAAGGTCCCCATTTTCACTTGTGGAATCGCCACCGCGCTTGACAAGCCCAACGAGGCAACGGCGCCAATGATTAGAGCATTCTTCAAAATCGTATTTTTCATCATAGTATAAAATTTTGCTTCGCTTGATCGCTTCAGGTCCTTCCTCTCAATCGAGGGCCCTTCGAAGCACCCATATTAGACGATCTCGACTCGCAAGTAAATCGGGTCAGGCTATGAGTATCATTTCAGCTAAGCGATTAGGGTCTGTTGCTCATATCTCCCGACGGGAAATCCACACTGCGAATAACATTGCGCCAACTTAGAATCGCCTTGGAAGATGCACCTGAGTGAAACCAAGAATTAAACTGGCAGACACGAAAACCGCAGACGGCGGGACTCTGTCGCTGTTCGAGCAGGACGGTGACTATTCAATCAGCTTTGAGGGGCAAGAACTGATGCACTCGCGATTGAACGCCTCCGAGAAGCTTCTCGGGGAGATCGGTCTCGCTCGCCTCAAAATGCAATCCAGTGAGCGGATTCTCGTGGGAGGACTGGGACTGGGCTTTACCCTCCAACGCGTTTTAACAACGATTGGCAGAGACTCCCAAATAGATCTTGTGGAACTACTGCCCGATGTCATCGACTGGAATCATAACTTCCTTTTCAACTTAAACGGCTACCTGCTCAGGGATCCTCGCGTCAAAGCCATCGTCCAAGATGTGACTCAACTGATTCGGGACACAAAACCGGATCAGTACCACGCCATTCTTTTGGACATCGACAATGGCCCTACCGCCATGGTTTCCCGAGGAAACGACTCACTCTATTCGTCGACTGGGTTATCCGCCCTTTTTCGAGCGCTTCGGCCAGGGGGCCGGGCAGTGGTCTGGTCCGCCGGACCAGACCAAGGCTTTGAAAAACGACTCGTGAAAGCGGGTTTTGAAGTGACATCCGTTCCCGCAAAATCACATGTTTCCGCAAAGCGAGCATCGTATCTCATCTACGTGGCGGACAAAATCGAGACGGCCGCGTAACCGCGCTTCTCACTTGCTATGAATTCTCAATATCCGCTTAGTCAATTCCTTCCCGAGGCCCCTTCTAAAACGCCTCTACTAACGATTCTGTGACTTCTCATAAACCAACCAACATCCCCATTTGGAAACGAGTCCAGGACCGGCTCGGTATCAAAGGCCCAAAATCCAAAAAAAAGAAGCGGGTCGATGAAAACGGGCTCCCCATCCCAGGTCCTCAATTGCGGCATGACGTCGCTGGCACCTCGGACGCCAAGTGGTTTCTCCAGGGAGGAAAACTCGGCGCGGAGACGGTTACCTCCATACTAGAAAAGCAAGGCATCGAATTTGGGGCTCTCACATCCGTACTGGACTTTGGATGTGGCTGCGGACGCGTCCTTCGACACCTCGGTCACTATGAGCAAGTGCAACTCCATGGAACCGACATCAGCAGACGCGGCATCGCTTGGTGCGACGCGAACCTGAACTTTGCGGAATTCGGAACCAATCGACTTTCCCCTGTCACTCGTTATCGCTCAAACTCCTTCGATTTCATTTACGCCTTTTCTGTATTTACACATTTAACACAAGAACTCCAGTTTCTCTGGATGAAGGAGATGCGGCGGCTACTAAAACCCGATGGGCATTTATTGGTAACGGTACACGGCGACTGTTATCTTGACCACGTCCCAGCCTCCCAAAAAGCGGCCTACCAACAGGGCCAACTCGTCATAACGGGAGGTGAAACTGCTGGGTCCAATGATTGCGCCGCTTTTCATCCACCTGAATTCGTAAAAGGTACGCTCGCTCCCGATTCCGGTTTTCAAGTGGTTGCATTTATCCCTGAGGGTGCGCTGGGCAACCCCAGGCAAGACGCCTATCTCCTTTCCGTTAATGGCTAAGCGCCGGTTCATTCCCTATTTCCAATGGCCATTATTCATCGTATTGGTCGCTCACTTGTCGCCGTTCAAAACAATGGGGGCCTCCGTCGATCTCCCCGAAATCGATCGTGAGTTTCGAGCCGCCTGGATTGCCACCGTCTACAATATCGACTGGCCCTCCAAGGCAGGTTTGAAAAAGGAAGAGCAGCAAAAAGAACTTATCGAACTATTGGATACCGCCAAAGAGAGTGGCCTTAACGCGCTCATTCTTCAAGTCCGTCCCGCAGCAGATGCCTTGTACCAGTCAGTGTATGAACCTTGGTCACCGTACCTTTCCGGTAAAATGGGCCTAGATCCTGGATACGATCCACTCGAATTCGCAATCAACGAATCCCACAAACGGGGGCTGGAACTCCATGCCTGGTTCAATCCCTTTCGAGCCCAAACCAACTACAAAAACAAGGTCTCGGAAACTCACGTCGTCAATACCCGAAGAGACTGGGTAAAACGCTACGGCGACTACCTATGGCTGGATCCTGGGAATCCGGAAGTACGTGACTACACAATCAGGATAATGCTAGACGTCGTCGAACGCTACGACGTTGACGGTATTCACATTGACGACTATTTTTACCCTTACCCATTTCCAACCAACCAGAAGCCGCACCCTTTCCCCGACTCCGATACGTTTGAACGATTTGGAAAGGGTGACCCGGACTCATGGCGTCGTTCCAATGTCGACCTGTTCATAAAAGAACTCCATTCCCAGATCAAAAAATCCAAACCATGGGTGAAGTTTGGAATAAGTCCTTTCGGCATTTGGCGACCCGGCATTCCCAAAGGAACCGAAGCGGGACTGGATGCCTACGGACTGCTGTATGCCGATTCCCGCAAATGGCTACGCAAAGGCTGGGTGGACTATATGATGCCTCAACTTTACTGGAGCATCGACTCAAAGGGTCAGAGCTTTCCCAAACTTCTGGACTGGTGGATCAGCGAGAACAAAAAGAAGCGACATCTTTGGCCAGGCATCGCTACCGACCGCGTGGGTGACCAGAGACCGGCTTCCGAGATGCAGAAGCAGATCTCGATCATACGCTCCGCGAGCAAAGGGGATCCCGGCCATTCGCATTGGAGTGCGGACAGTTTGATAAACAACCAAAAGGGCGTACAGAAGCTCCTCAAACGAACCGTCTACCAATCACCTGCTCTGGTTCCATCGTCTTCTTGGATGAAAGGAGAAAAGCCGGGCTCTCCCGCCATCGCCATCACACCCGAGGAAATAGGATACAAGATCCGAATCGCCCCGCAATCGAACGTCCGATTTTGGATTCTACAAACGAAACGCGGCGAAGAATGGACCCTCAAGCTCTTGGACGGAAAAACTGAATCCACACAAATCGGCCCGGCCGAGGTCATTGCCCTTTCCGGCCTGGGACTCACCGGGCTTCAGGGAAGAGCCGCAGTCTACACGGTCAAAGAGTAGTTGAAAGCAGCGAAGATCCTCACCGCCTCGTTCCTGAACGATTGACCCAAACCGGGCTGAAGCCTATCGATAAACCCTAAAAGTGGACCAAAAACTGCCAACACCCGGAATCGCAAAAAGCGCGGTTGCTCGCCTTCACGCTGACGGAGGAGCCACGTCGCTCAACGACGACGTGGTTGTTGAAGAACCCTTGGAAATCCGGATCGGCAATCGCCCATTCGTGGTGACCATGCGGACTCCCGGTCACGATGAAGAGCTCGCCGCCGGCTTTATGACAACCGAGGGATTTACGCACTCAAAGTCAGATTTCAAAGAGATCGATCGATGTCGTATGGCGTCCCATCCGGAAAACACGATTCGAGTGCGACTGAGTTCACGTCTCAAACTCGACGAAATCGAGTCTCGCCGCTACGGAGCGATCTCAGCCAGTTGCGGCGTTTGCGGAAAAACGTCCATCGAATCCATAAGAAATTCGTATCCAGATATCCAGAGCGATTGCAAAATTGACCGGGCAATTCTGCTTTCGCTTCCCGATCGATTGCGGGAAAGCCAGGTTGTTTTTGAAAAGACCGGAGGACTTCACTCGTCTGGACTGTTTGACAAAGCAGGCAATCTACTTTGCCTTCGGGAAGATGTGGGACGCCACAATGCGCTCGA
>JAUHWE010000434.1 GCA_030424825.1 Verrucomicrobiia bacterium | reverse complement strand
ATCAAATAGAAGATTGCCAGAATCAAATAGAAGGATTCCGCGTCCGTCATCTGGAATACGTTATGGCAGTAGAATTTTCCAAACTCCGGATGGAGATTGGTTATTCGGCGGTTGTATCAACTTTCTGTCTACCAGCAAGGCCTGCGAAAAACTTCTTCAATGCCACTCCGATAGCGATGACGCCAATAATGATTAGTTTAAACCCCTTCTTGAAGAAGAGTATCAGCTTGGCGAGTATGCCGAGTTTTGCGGCACCATAAAGGGCACCGCCCGCTATCAATGCCGTTAAGCCGTAGCTCGCTACTTTGTCACCATCCCGATACTCTGCGTAGGATTTGCCCGGTTTGTAGCGGTGTCCCGTTAGAATATCCTGGTAGGTAGGCAGGATGGACTCAAGGGCCGCTGGGTCGCATACGAGGGTGACATTCATGATTCCGTTTCGCCCTAGGAGTTTCGTCTTGTAGTTGACGCTTTTGCCACCTGATTCGGATCGAAGGATTATTCCCCATTCCAGATTATTGGTAGATTCGTTGTATCTAGGCTCGATCGCCCAGCCCTCCGTATACAATGCCTCGATACCCTGCTGCTTCCGGTACTCATTGCTAATTTCGTCCCCAGATTGTAACGCTTCTAGCAATTTGTCGGCGTCGAGTTCATCCTTTTCGTCATCTTTTACATACCCACTGTCTTCGAATTGAAACAAAACAAACCAGTCGACATCCGGAACAGAGATCATCCCTTGATAGGTATCTGGGAGGTTCCCAAAAGCCTGAAGGAGTGTGTCCGTGTCCTCTCCATTCAGAAAACGGAACCCCATGGGAATGTCGATAGTAGCCCAATCTTCTAATTCTCCCTGCCCGGTATCTTGCCAGTCGAGGCTCGCCAGGAAATTCTGGAATTCGATTTGCTCAGCGGAGATCGCTTCCGCCGATTCATCTACTTGAGCTATGGAGTTTAGGGTGAAAGGAAGTAAAGCCAATAGGAGAAGGGCTTGGTGCTTGATTTTCATAGACGGCAAAGAGGGACGTTATAATTGAAAGCGGCTGGGTCTAACGAAAGTGTCCAGTGCCCTTTGCTCAAGTCAATTGCCCGAGAAAGCGAGTTGGATTGTATTGCTAAACTCAGTCGCTGAACGTGCTCATTTCTCCTTCTGAGTCAAGAAAGGAGTGACTGCCTTGGACTTCTTAGCAAAAGTTTGAATACGCGCTCTTCAGGAGGAGGGGGATTCAAGTTCTGAATAGGCGGAATTGATTTCCTGGTCAATGTATCGAGCGAGCATATGAGTGAGCCTCTGGGCATCGAGATCGGTCGAATCCCTTTGTGCCGTGAGTGCGGAAAGCCGATGCGCCAGCTCAACAAGTTCGGTCTCCTTTCGAATGCGAGAATCACGTTCCGACGCTAACTGGTTCTCTAGTTCGGAGAGCTCTTTTCTGAGTCGATCAATGGTTTCTAACGTTTGGGAAAGACGGGATTCTGCTTCGTCTGTTTTCTCCTCCTTCTCCTTTCGAATCGCGGCTTCCCGCGCGGCTATCGCTTTTGCCTTGGCATCAGCGATCGCTTTGCTTTGTGCGGCTAGAGCAGCCTCCATTCGTGCCTGTTCGTTTGCTTTCTCTGCCGCTTGCCGCGCCGCAACTTGGGCGATTCTGTCGTTTTCCAGCTTTGCCCGAGCTTGGTGATGGGTGAAGATAAAGGCGAATATCGCCATGAGAATGATGGGAGTAATCGCATAGAAAAGCGTCTTCTTGCTTGTGCTCATTAGTGTATTCATCTTTTTGTGGTACTTTGGGAGGTTAGGGCTAATTCTCGGGCAGATTTCAGCCTCTCTGCCTTTGCGAGTAGCTTCAGGATATGGTTTCTGTTCGATTCTGCTTTGGGAACATACTCCGCGAGAAACTTCTCCGCTGATTTTCGTCGTTCCAGGCTGTCGGTAACTCGCAAGTGCCGTTCCTGTTCAAGATAAAGAAGATTGGTCGTTTCGTATATTTTTTCCGTCAAGGCACCTCGTTCCTGAAGCGCCGTATCCAGTCTTTGATTTAATTCTATCCATTGCTGTTCCTCTAGTTCGTCTCTCCGCTTCTTCTCTGCCAGTTCTTGGGCTCTGGCTTCCGAAGCTTCCCGGGCTTTACGCTGCATCTCTTCTTGATAGAGCCGCTTGACCTGTGCATCTTCAATTGCCGCTGCCTGGATGGCCGCTTCTTCCGCCTTTTGCCGCATTTTGAAATCGGTTGACCAATTTACGAATACGAAGGTGAACGCTATTAGCAACGCGGTGGGTACTCCTAAGTAGAATCGTTTCATGTTTTGTATATTTTGAGTTTAAGTATTTTCGTTTTCAAGTGCCCGTGCTCGATCTAATGATCGTTCCAGTTGCTCGATCTTTTTGGGGTCTGAGTCTGCAGCTCGAGCTTTATCGAGCGCCAACGCGGCGTCATTAAATTTTCCTAGGCTGATAGCCGCCGCAGCGGCTAGAGTCCACGCGTCTCCAGGTTTATCTACATTTCCTTTGTCGAAGGCGCGCTTAACATCCTCAAAGACGGCGGCATAGTCACCGGACCTCCAGTGTCTATCAGCAAGTTGCAGGTCCATTTCAGGCCACGGGGAAAGTCGAGAGGCTCGTTCGAGTGCTGCGATCGCCTTTTCACTGAGGTTCTGTTGATCGTAGCAATTGATAAGGAGAAGCCAGTCCCGTTTTGAGGTAGCATCACTAGGGTAGAGTAACCGGTCTTCCATCATTGACGCCGCAGCGGCGAAGTACTCTAGTTCAAACAGTATTTCTATTTTGGACACATGGGTCGTATCGTCGTTCTTTAAACCAATCCGTTGAGCTCTCTCTATGGCTCCGTACGCGGCCCAAAGGTCTCCGGAACGAAAATAGGCGGAGATCAATTGGTCCCAGAGTACGGCATTCTCTGAATCCCGGGAAAGCATGAGTTCGATGTACTTCGCTGATTCTTGGAGACGATCCAGCGCCTGCAGGGAAGCGGCTGCGATCTGGCATAGCGACCGATTGAGATCCACGCTTTGGGAGAGGGCGATTTCGCACATTTTCAGGGCACGGCTGGGATCTTTCTCCTCAAGAAGTCCGACGGCATAGATTTGCAGGGATTCGATCGAGAGAGAATTGGGATCTCTGAATTGACGCTCGAAAAGTTCAACCATTTCCTTGCGGCGGTCCAGTTGGTAATAAACATGGCCGAGTCCTCGGACCGTGCGCTCCTGCGTTTTGGGTTCGAGAACGTCATACCCTATCGTTTTCAATAGGGGATCAATCGCTTCTTGGAGTCGATCGGCTTCTAGCAATAATTGGATACGGGTCAATTTAAGATAGGCATCGTCAATACTGCCAAGTTCAACTTTGCCCTCTTGTTCCCGCAGCATCGTTTCCGCTGAGTGAATATCCTCGTCTGAAAGCTCGGTTGCCTTTTGGATCGTTTCAATCGTCTCCGAAGAAGGTCGCGCAATCAATCTCTCCTGCGCTTCAATGGAAGGGACAGCGAGCATTGAGAAGAGTAGGGAAAGTATCCAATAGTTACCCACTCTTCTAGCTGAGGATTCAAAATTTCTATACATGGGGAATTGATTAGGGATTGAAGTCAAAAGGGAGTCGGACGCGGAACGAAACGGGTTTCCCGTCTTTTAGGCCGGGTTCGAAGTGCCACTTTAACGCAGCGGCGTAGGCGGACCTTCCAAAAAGGGGGTCGGTTGCGCTTTCGATGTCTACTTTGATAACGCGGCCGTGCGGGTCCACAATCAACATAAGTGTCGCGGAGCCCTCAATGTGCCTGCGCTTGAGTTCGTGAGGGTACTGGGGCATGACTTCGGATCGAGTGCGAGGGGGGCGATCCAGTTCCTCCAGGGTGAAGATTCCCTTGGCAAGTTGTCCTCCTGATTTTCTTTGGACGCCGGTAGGGATACCGATCGTCTGCATGCCGTCTGGTCTTGGAGGACGAAGAGGTTCGGCTCGAACCAATTGGGTGATTGCTTCCGTAGCAAGGGCGGTGGGAAGCGGTTCCGCTAGTCCGGGAGCGGAAAACTCTTCGGGCAAGAGAGCTTCCTCCGGATCGGGTTCCGCTTCGAGAATTGGCTCCAGTTCCATTTCCTTGGGAATATCCTCGAGCATAACGTCAAACGTTTCTGTGGAGGGGTCCACGATAGTCTTGTCAGAGTAGCTCGAGATTCCGAACAGCACTAAGGCATGAGTAGCACTGGCAGCAGTAAAAGCGTAGACGGTTCGTTTGTTCATCGATTTGTATTCAGTTTTTAGTTGAAGGCTGAACCTTGGTTTGGATAGAGGCATTTCCGATTCCCAGAAAACGCGCTTCATCAAGAATGGCGACAGCCTCTCCAAATGGGGCGTCTTCTTCACCCGAGATTAGAACTCGAGGATCTGGGCTTTCGCGGCGATATTGCTTCAATTTAGCAACCAACTGGGTCCAGGTAACGTCTTGGTCTTCCCATGAGTATTGCCCTTCGCCCAGTACAAGAACCTTTTTCACTTCTGCTTCTTCACCGGTTGTGGTTGAACGCGAGGAAGGAAGGTCGAACTTCAGTCCTTGCAGACGCGTCATCGAAAGGCTCACCAATACGAATGTGGCGAGTAAAAAGAACACGACGTCAATCAGAGGAATAATTTCCACTCGGGCTTTTTTCACGGCAGTCGGGGCTTTCAGTTTCATCGGGATACGTATTGAGGTTTAGGAAGCGCGTACTTTTGTTTCGATCGTCACTTTGGAGATTCCCGCTTAGCGAATTTCATCGAGAATGGTGGCGACTTGTCCATAGGAGGCTCCTCGATCTGCGTTGAGAAGGAT
>JAUHWE010000433.1 GCA_030424825.1 Verrucomicrobiia bacterium | reverse complement strand
CGAAGCTAGATTCCTGATGACCACTGCCGGGGAACGGGCTTTCATTGCGAAGGACGGAACACGTGTGAATACTACTCTCGAGGATGCCGCCAAGATCCAGGCGTACTACAACGAAAAGGCATGGAACACCATGGAGATCATCGCTACCGGTGATATGATCATCCAGAAAATCAACGGTGTCCACTTCGCCACCGTGATTGATCACGATTCAGACATGAGCCGATCCAAAGGCTTTATCGCCTTTCAGGACCATGGCAAAGGCTGCACCGTTGCCTTTCGCAACATCCGATTAAGGGAAACCGTCTCAAAATAATGAACGCGTTAGCGCGGTATTCACTTTGTAGACGCGATCGATGATCGCGTACACGATCCAGCGGTCGCATCTACCGAAAGTTTCCCCCTACCAATGGTACGATCTAGACTCCCAATTGAGCCAATCATCTTGAAAACAGTTGCATCACTTTAATTCACGCTTCACCTCTCACTCTTCACTATTATCCATGCTCCGCTTACTCGCACTACTCCTCATGACTGCTTCCTCGTTCGCTACCGACAAGACGACCCCTCGACAAGCTCAGGACACGCCAAACATTCTCTGGATCACCGCTGAAGACATGAGTCCGACCTTGGGTTGCTACGGCGACGAATACGCGACGACTCCCCACATCGACCAGTTCGCAACCGAGGGCGTGCGCTACACCAACGCCTTTTCCACGGCCCCCGTTTGTTCGCCATCGCGCTCCTGTATCATCAACGGATTGCCCGCCACTTCCCAAGGGACGCAGCAAATGCGTTCTGCGTTTCCTATTCCTGAATACATGACTGGATTCCCAAGCGTCCTATGCGAGACCGGACGCTACACCACCAACAACGTCAAGACCGACTACAACAACGCCAATTGGGAGACCATCATCAACGCCTCCTGGGACGAAAGCAGCGACAGTGCCCATTGGAGAAACGGCCCGAACGACCAAACATTCTTCTCCGTCTTCAATTTGATGACCTCCCACCAAAGCCGCACCATGGTCTGGCCGTACGAACAATTCCTCTCGGAAGTTCAAAGCAAACTCGAAGCCCACGAGATCCACGATCCCAACCAAGCCCCTATCCCGCCCTACTACCCAGATACTCCTGTCGTACGCAAAACCATCGCTCGCTTCTATGACTGCGTCACCGCCATGGATAAGGAAGTGGGAGCGATCCTCCAGCAGCTTGAAGACGACGGCCTCGCGGAGAACACGATTGTATTCTTCTACTCCGACCACGGCTCCGGCATGCCACGCCACAAACGGGCACTGCTCGACTCCGGCATGAAAGTCCCCCTCATTATTCGCTTTCCGGAAAAGTACCAGCACCTCGCACCGTCGAGCCCCGGTACTCACACCGACCGCCTTGTCAGCTTCGACGATTTTGGGCCAACTGTTCTCAGTCTCGTTGGTACCACCATTCCCGACTATATGGAAGGGAAACCCTTTCTTGGAGAGGCCGCTGTATCGCCACGTGAATACACCTACGGCCATCGCGACCGAGTCGATGAAGTACACGATCTTGCCCGCTCCGTTCGCGACAAGCGATTTCTCTACATCCGCAACTACATGCCGCACCTCGGTTACAATCAACCCACTGCTTGGCCGGATCTCGGTGAAATCCGTCACGAGTTTTACGCCCTCGCTCAAACCGAACGCATGACAGAAGCCCAAAGACACTTCGTCGGACCCACACGTCCGCTCGAAGAACTCTACGATTGCGATTCGGATCCCCAGAATCTCAACAACCTCGCGACCTCGCCCGCCCATCGTGAGGTTCTTGAACGGATGCGGAGCCAACTTAAACAACGCCTCCGCAGTAGTCGCGACCTCGGGTTCTTCCCAGAGGCCCTGGCCTGGCAGTACAGCGAAAGCAGCACTCCCTATGAACTTATACGCTTATCTTCGAGCAACGAACAGCAATCCCGTCTCATAGAAGCCGCTTGGCAAGTGGGGAACGGATCCGAAAATACGCTTCTCGCCAACCTGACACATGATGATCCCGGCGTCCGTTATTGGGGCGCGGTTGGTTTTAGCGCCGCCACGTCACTCTCTCCGCAAGCGATTGATGCCCTGACCGAAGCGCTCGAAGACGATTTCCCCACCGTGCGTATTGAATCCGCCAATGCCCTCGCCCGGCATGGACGTATCGAGAAATCCATTTCAGTACTCGCCGATGCGTTGGAAGAAGAGAACCTAGCCGCGGTTCAACACGCAGCTCGGGCGATCGAGCTCCTGGGCGAAAAAGCGATTGCCGCTCTACCCGCCGTTAGGGCTTGCGACGCCCGCATGAAAACGATCCGTCCTCCCGGAACCTCTCCCGTCGTCGTTGATCCCGAAAAAGACGGGGCCATGTTCGTCGGCTTCTCCACCGAAGCCTTTCTCAAGAAATTTGGCTCGAACTAGGGCGCGTGCGCCATACACCGCTAAGTTTCGTCCAACAGAACCTCACTTCAACGTTGGCGCTACAATGAATTTTTGACGCTCTCTCTACTCACCCCAAGAGATCGTGTACGACGCGTCCGTGCACGTCAGTCAATCGGTAGCGTCTGCCTTGGAACAGATAGGTCAGACGTTCATGGTCGATGCCCAATTGATGAAGAATGGTGGCGTGCAGGTCGTGAACCGTTACCTCATCGAGAATAGACTGATAACCAAACTCATCCGTTTCTCCGTAATTCAATCCGGCTTTGAAACCACCACCCGCGACTATTTTCGTGAAGCAGTTGGCATGATGGTCTCGCCCGTAGGAGTCCGCCACTTTCCCGCTTTGACTAAACGGGGTGCGCCCGAATTCCCCTCCCCACACGACAATCGTATCGTCAAGCAGTCCGCGTTGCTTCAAATCGCTGATTAGGGCCGCACTCGCTTGATCCGTTTCCTGGCAGCGTTTAGGTAGATGATCCGGTAAATTGAAATGGTGGTCCCAGCCGGAATGGTAGAGCTGAATGTAGCGTACGTCCCGCTCCGCCAAGCGACGGGCCATCAGGCAATTAAAGGCGTAGGTGCCAGGTTTACGGGCGGCTTCGCCATAGAGTTTGAAAGTCGATTCGGGCTCGTCGGACAAATCGCTCAATTCGGGAATGGAGGTCTGTAAGCGGAAAGCCATTTCGTACTGGTTGATTCGAGTATCCACTTCAGGATTACCACTTCGCTCGAGTTCTCGCTCATTGAGTTGATTGATGGCATCTAGTACCTGGCGCTGCTCCTGCAGCGTTTTTCCCGAAGGATCATTCAAATACAATACCGGGTTGACCCCGGATCGGAAGCGCACCCCTTGATGACGCCCCGGCAGAAAACCATTGCCCCATAGCCGTCCATTCAAAGGTTGCATATTGCCTAGGTCTCCCTTCGAAACCAGGACCACAAAATCAGGAAGATCGCGATTCATCGTTCCGAGTCCATAGCTCAGCCAAGAGCCAATACTCGGGCGCCCCGGCAAACCATGCCCTGTCTGCATAAACGTCAGTGCGGGGTCGTGATTCACTGGAGTTGTGCTCATGGATCGAATCGTGCAAAGATCATCGACGATTCGACTCATATGCGGCAGCAACTCGCTGGTCCACGAACCACTCTCTCCGTGTTGCTTAAATGAATACTGCGTATTGATTACCGGGTGAATTTTGTGGCCATCCGTAAACCCCGTTAACCGCCCCTTCTGTCTCACATATTCGAAAATGTCAGCTCCATGGAATTTTTCGAGGGCTGGCTTGTAATCGAACAAATCCAATTGCGAAGGCCCGCCAGACTGAAACAAGTAGATAACGCGACGCGCTTTTGGCTCATGGTGAAGCGCCCTGTCCACTTGGGTATCTTTCGCCAGCAAGCTGCCCAGAGCCATCGAACCGAGTCCGCCGACTACGGTTTTCAAGGCTTGGCGTCGGCTTATGCGAGCCAACGTTGATTCGATTTCGTCCATGAATTACTTTCGGGTTATCGTCTCGCTTAAGTTTAATATGGCGTGGCATACATCCGTCAAGGCCGCCACTTGTATCTGATCGAGATTGGGATCTTTCAGCGAGCTCCCTACTGCCAGCAGACGAGCGGCAGCGGCGGGTTCATCGGTGTAGCGGGATAATCGGACGGCATGAAGTTCATCGAGTATCTGTCGTTCTTCGTCGTCCGGCAACCGCGATAGAATGACTTCGAAAACATAGGCAATGGGATCGGCCCTATCGATCGCAATTTCAGCCAAGCGCCTGGCGGCCTCAATGTAGATTGGCCCATGCAGAGTGGCTAGAGCTTGTAGCGGCGTGTTCGTGGAAGCGCGCTCGACGCTGCAAACGTCGCGATTCGGAGCATCGAAGACAGCCATAGCTGGATTCAGCACGGCACGGCGCCAGTAGGTGTACATGCTTTTTCGATACAGTCCGGGACCGGTATCCTGCTTATAAATCTCGGCATGGGAATCGGGAGCATTTAGATCCTCCCAGACACCGCTCGGTTGATAGGGCATCGCACTCGGCCCTCCAACGTGCGGCGTCATCAAGTTTCCAATTCTCAAGGCTTGGTCGCGAATCATTTCTGCCGGTAGGCGAAAGGTCGGACCACGGGCGAGGAGCCTGTTATCCGGGTCCTGCAAATCAGGACGAAAGTCGGAGGACTGGCGATAAGTGGCGGACAATACGATCTCGCGTATCAAGTGGTGGAGATCCCAGCCGTTTTCACGGAATTCGACGGCGAGCCAGTCGAGCAGCATGGGATGGCTGGGCAGTGCTCCCTGCATACCAAAGTTGTCAGGCGTATCGACTAGACCTATACCGAAAAATTGTTGCCATAAGCGATTGACCGTC
>JAUHWE010000432.1 GCA_030424825.1 Verrucomicrobiia bacterium | reverse complement strand
TTTCCCTCATGGACCTGTGTTTCCATGAAGGTGTTAGCTTTGCGGGTTAGACTGAAGATGAACTTGGGATCTTCAGGATTGGGAGAGTTTGGATTGTTGCGATCTTGGGGCCGAGCAGCGTTAATGTCGTGGCCGTCACCCGCGGCGGATACGTCGTAGCCCAACTCTTCAGGCGTCCAGGCGATATGCCACTTGCCCATGTGGGCAGCGATGTAATCCGGATCGGCTTGCTTGAGCCGGTGGGCGAAGGAATCCTCTGGGTGGGCGTCAATGTCTTTACCCAGATTGTCCGCTCCCCATATTTGCAGACTTGACGGGCTGCGGCCAAACTGGAGGGCATAGCGGGTGGGCGAGCAAGTGGGAGCGGGTGCATAGGCTTGAGAAAAGCGCATTCCATCACGGGCCAATTCGGCCAGTCGCGGTGTCCGGTAGTATTGGCTTCCCGAGCCAGGGATCTCGGGATGGGCTCGAACCGAGAGAGCGTTCCATCCTTGGTCGTCCGTCAGAATAAAAACGAAGTTCGGTTTCGACGGGCGCACCGCGAGCGGCATTGGGGAGCTCATCGCGAGTTGAACGGTGGAAACAAAGATCGATAAGGCGATAAGTATTGGGAGTTTCATGGAACGGGGTAGTATGAATACGAGGAAGCAGAGCGGGTAGAATTAGGATGATTTCCGCCTGAAGTGCAAGGCAGGGCGAAACGCGTCCCGAAGAAGGTGAAAATAAATGAAGGTTATTGGCATGAAGCGTCGGAACGGGACGCTCTCGCCCTACCTTTTGCGGTGAGTCGCTTTTTGTAGGGCTAACGCTTGCGCTACGCCGCGTTGCAAGTGGATCGTATGAAGCGGTACAGTGCGAGCGCTGGCCCTACCTTTTATTCGGTGGTCATCTAACGCGAGTCCCCGTTCGAGCAGCCCAGTCGTGCCAGGCCTTGACGAGGCGCTGGGTGGTTTCCGGTTGTGACTGAGCGAGGTTGGCGCTTTCTGTTCGATCGCTAGAAAGGTCGTAGAGTTCCCATTCATTGACGAGCTTGTCCCACACGATTTTCATATCGCCTTCGCGATACGCTTTGTTGCCGCTCCACTCCCAGGCCATGTAATCGTGTCCGGATCGCTTTTTGCCCGCGAAGATCGGGAGAAGCGATTTTCCTTCCAGGGGAATGACTTGTTTCGTGTTTCTGTATTTTGGATACGAAGTATCAGCCATTTCGATAAAGGTCGCCATGAAGTCGATGATGTGCCCTGGCTGCTCCGTAATCGATCCTGCTTTCACGTTTCCGGGCCACCAAGCAATCATGGGTGTATTAGACCCGCCTTCCTGTAGCCAGCTTTTGTGACGTCGAAAGGGGGCATTTTGAGCCCATCCCCAAGAGGGGCCGACTGCAACGTAATCGTTTCCGGGACCGGCATTTCGCTCTGCGGGATCGCGCCCTCCAGGTTCTTCTGCGCAGCCGCCATTGTCCGAGAGAAAGCAGATGAGGGTGTTGTCGTCTACCTTGAGTTCTTTGAGTGCCTGAAGGAGTCGCCCGATATTTTGGTCCACGCTGTCAATCATGGCGGCATAAACTGCCATGCGATGATCCTCAAATTGCTGATCTGCAGTTTCCCAGTCGTAGGCATCGGAATCGGTGGGAGTGAGCGGGTAGCGCTTTTTATCGATGAGTCCCATCTTAAGCTGACGTTGATACCGCTGCCGACGCATCTTTTCCCAGCCCATCATGAACTTGCCCTTGTACTTGGCGATGTCCTCCGGCTTCGCGTGCAGTGGGTAATGAGGAGCGGTATAGGTGATGTGGTGAAAGAAGGGGCGGTTAGGGTCGACCTCCACGTTCTTTCGTATCGTTTCGATGGCGTGGTCCGTGAATGCGTCGGTAGTGTAGTAGTTTTCTGGAAACGCGGTGACCGGCTGATCGTTGTGGCCGAATTTGCGAGTGCGTCCTCCTTTGTATTCGGGATCGGGTTGAAGGGGATTGAAGAAGTTGCAGCATCCATCGAGGAGTCCGTAGAATTCCTGAAAGCCGCGGTGATACGGATGCGTGGTTTCGCTGTTGCCCAAATGCCATTTCCCAGAAAGGGCGGTCGCATAGCCGGCATCCCCGAGAACTTCGCCTAGCGTAACCATATTGGACTTCAGTAAATCCCCGGTGGGGCGCGGCCAAAGCCCGGTGACGATTGACGCCCGTGTAGTGGTGCACTTGGCGTTGTTGTAGAATTGGGTGAAGCGCATCCCTTCTGCGGCGAGCCGATCGAGATTGGGCGTTTGGACTTCACCGCCGTAGCAGCTTATGTCGCTCCAGCCCATGTCGTCCACCATGATGAGAATGATGTTGGGTCTCGCCTCCTGTGGTCTTTGAGCGAGAGAGAATAGAGAGAGGGTAGAGAGGAGGAGAATGACGAATTGATTCGGAAGTTTCATAGGATAGGTTCTTCGAAAAATAGGTTGATAAGCACTGATGCCAGGGAGTGCACGGATATTTTGTTGGTGGCGAAAAATGACGTCGAGAAATCAGTACTATAATTATTGGCAGGATGCTCTTAACACAGGGACCATTTCGATATTCCAATATTCTTTGCCGAAGTGATTTGCCCATTTTCCACGCGAACGATCCAATTTATTCCGAAGTATCGTAATCCATGCATCAGAACTAGTGAAAATTATGAAACGAACACGACTCCTCCCGCTCCTGTCTCTCTTAGCTCTAGCAATTCCCTCACTTGTCTTCCAGGCGTTTGCAGCCGAGCCGTCGCGGCCGAACGTTCTTTTCATCATCGCAGACGACGCGTCTCGTGACAGCATGAGCGTGTATGGGTCTACCTATGTGAAGACGCCGCATTTCGATCGGATTGCCAACGAAGGTCTGCTTTTTACAAATGCCTACAACTGCAATCCTAAATGCGCCCCCGCCCGGGCTTGTCTCGTGACGGGACGCTATTCGTGGCAACTGGAGGAGGCGACCAATCACAATCCGTTTTTGTCAGACAAGTGGGCCTTCTATCCGTATTTACTCGAAGAGAGTGGGTATTTCATAGGGCTTACAGGAAAAGGATGGGGGCCGGGAGTCTATCAAGGGGCGCATTGGGGTAGCTATGAAGACAGGGACAATCCGGCGGGACATCCGTATCAGAAGCGAAAATTAAAGCCTCCTTTCAAGGGGATCAACTCGATCGACTATGCCGGAAATTTCGAGTTGTTTCTGGATGAGAAGCCAGAAGATCAACCCTTTTGCTTTTGGTTTGGCGTTAAAGAGCCGCATCGCGGTTATGAGAAGGATTCGTGGAAAAAGGACGGACGGAACTTGGAGGACGTGACGGTTCAGGATTTCTATCCCGACAACGAAACGATTCGGGGAGACTTGGCGGACTACGCGATCGAGGTGGAATGGTACGACACGCATATTGGGCGGGCGTTGAAGCACCTCGAGGATCGTGGATTGCTGGAGAATACTCTCATCATCGCCACATCTGATCACGGAATGCCGTTCCCGCGCGTAAAGGGTCAGATCTATGATGAGGGATTCCGGGTCCCCATGGCAGTCCGCTGGAGTGCGAAGATCAAGCCCGGGCGGGTGGTGACCGACTTTGTCACCTTTCCCGATGTGGCGCCGACTATTATGGAAGCGGTGGGATTGGAGCCCCACGAGCAGATGACGGGTTCTAGCTTTCTTTACGCGTTGATGAGCGACCAAGGGGGACGCATCGACCCGACCCGCGATCACACCCTGCTCGGCAAAGAGCGTCACGATGTGGGCCGTGTAGACGGAGATCTGTATTCAGTTGGCTATCCGGCCAGGGCGTTACGTGACGATCGATTTCTTTACGTTCGAAATTTCAAACCGCATCGCTGGCCCGCAGGTGATCCAGAGTATGGATATTTGAATACGGATAACTCTCCCACTAAAAGCTATCTGACGAAACTAGAAAAGGGCGACTCGGAGTATCGGTATTTTGAGATGGCATTCGGAAAGCGTCCCGAAGAAGAGCTATACGACATTCAGTCAGATCCGCATTGCGTGAATAATTTGGCGGGATCGCCCGAATACCGGGTTACGAAGGAAGAAATGTGGCGTCGATTGAAAGAAGGGCTTACCGCACAGGGAGATCCGCGAATCTTGGGTCAAGGCGATATATTTGATCGGTACCCAAATAGTCGAGTTGAGAAGCAGCAGCAAATCTACCAGAATCCGAATTATGATCCGGTTAAAGATTTTGAGGCGTGGCAGAAGCGGCGGCAGGCGTTTTGATAGGATTGGGTTTTGCAATCAAGTCAGTTTCGTTCGAGCAGATCGATTGTAGGGCGGGTCGCTGATCTGCCATCTACAGATTAGGGATTGTCGCCTCATCGAGACGACCTAAATAAGTTGGCGCCACGACGAGTTCACGTGAATCATCAAATGCTAGTTGGAGGAGAAGTTTAGCAGAGATTGACTGAATAGTTCACTCGGTTTAACGTGGTTTAATTTAGGTAGAGGGAATAAAGGTTTAAGGCTGACTGTTTGCTCACGCTAAAGCGAGTGAGCTACGAGCGTTCACCCTATAGCGTTTAACCGGGAAAAGCGTAGGTTCGGAAATGATTTGCTCGCAAGTGTGGGTCTTCGGTATCAGGTTCGATTGATGGTGTCGCCTAAGTCTTGCCGGGTCCTGGTTGCCGTTGCCGTTGTCGTGTTATCGGACTTCTGTGGTAGCTTTGCCCGGAGCGGGGTTGAGACAGACGAGAATGGATTCCAGGTGCATAGAGTGGATTCGGTATACCAAGCAGGTGAAACCACAATACGCATTCTTCTGCCCGATGACTACGATTATAGAAATTCGTATCGAACGCTTTATGTGCTTC
>JAUHWE010000431.1 GCA_030424825.1 Verrucomicrobiia bacterium | reverse complement strand
CCGCCATCACTCGTGTTGATGCGGTGCTCCAATGGCAAAAATGGGGTCTGATTGAGCTCAAAATGCAAATTGCTTTGGGGCCGAGTCATCATCTTCGGCACCTAAGACATTTGAGGGGGCTATTCTGCTAAAAGAAATTCAAGTAAAATCGGGACAGCGCGAGCTCGCGGTCTAAGAAGTTTAATTGCCAGCCCGAACCTAGAGAGGACATGAACCACCGGACTGCAATCCAAAGGTGCTCAGTCTAGTGGGTGTCTCGGCTTCGCAGCACGATCCGACTTTCATCCGCTCGATCGGCCTGGATTCTCATGCCGGCTTCGAGCAGCTGAATGAACCCTTCCAGATTATTCATGCGCAGGGCAGCCGTCAGGGTGCGTTCGCCAACCGCTGCCTCGCCAAGTTGAATCTGGGTGTCGTTGTAGCGGTTGAATTCCGCGATAACTCGACTCAGGGGCTGTTTAGTGAATTGGATCAGGGGGTGTTTCCACTCTAGGAGTTTCTCCAATTCAACTGTCGAAACCGCTTCCCGTCCCAGTCTTAGACCATCGCGTTGCTTAGGGACCAACGAGCGTTGGCCTTGCTCTAATTCGATAGAAAATGTTTCCGTCTCAGGTTTGGGTTTCTGTGCAGGTCCGCCCTGGAAACGGGTCAGCTCTACTCGACCTTCCGTAACCAAGACTTCAAGGGAGTCCTTATCTAGATGCACATTGAACGCCGTACCCACTGCACGGATTACCGAGCCTCCGGCATGAACGAGGAAAGGGCGACTCGTATCATGACTGACCGTGAAATGAGCCTCGCCGGATTCTTGGAGAATCACCCGGGATCGTGCGCGATATTCTATGGATACGGCAGCGCCATCATTGAGTTCGACTAACGAGCCATCTTCCAACGTGTGGCGTTCATAACCCTCGTTTGCTGCGAAGTGGGCGACCGTAACGGATTCGTCGGTGGCCAAGTTCATCCATGCGAACCATCCGATTGCTCCGAGCCCGAGACAAGCGGCGGTCGCGACCCAGCGCGTAGCCCGTGGCGCTCCGCGAAGTCCCCGAGGTTCCAAGGAGGCGGCCTCTTCTCTCATCGTAAGGGACTCGGGAGCGCTGCGTATTTGACCGATTCGATTCCAAAGCTGAAGCCGCTTTTTGTATTGGGCTCGGTGCCGGAAATCCTCAGCCAGCCAACGGGAAAAGGCATCCTGTTCATCCGGCGTGAAACCGCGATCCTGCAAGAGTATCCAGTCGCTCGCCTGTCGTCGAATCACCTCCTCGGGATCCATCCGTTGCTCGGAGTCCGGTGTGCTCATGGCGTTCCTCTCCGTTGAAAGCGTTCGACGAATTCCGCACACTTGTGGAAACCGATGGAAAGTTGGGCGTAAACGGTATTCACAGATAAATCTAAACGTTCTGCAATCTGCTGTTGGGATAGACCTTCGACAGTCCGGAGATTGAAAATCTCTCGACACCGTTTCGGTAATGCCTGAACCGCTTCTTCCAAAATTTCTTGCTCCTGTTTCGTGGCGACCGCTTCAAAAACATCGGCCTTGTCGTCTAAGACATCCGACTCAGGGATTTTTGCTAAAAGTTTTTCCCCTCGCGTATCGGCTTGCTTCGAGGCGTTGATTGCGTAGTTCCTCGCGATCGTGAATAGAAACGACTTGGGGGATCGTAGCGGGCGTTTGTCGTGTGCGGCCAAGGTGCGTTTATAGGATTCCTGCACAATGTCTTCCACATCCCTTTGATCAGGGAATCGGCTGAGCAGCCAAGCTTTCAATTTCTCGCTGTGGGGTAGTAAGTGTTTGTTAAACCAAAGCGTTTCTTCGGAGTCGGGCATCTTTCAATCAGGAGGCAATTTGAAGAATGAGGTTAGTTACCGAATCTAATTCGAATTGGCGACGCAAAAAAGAAAGTAGTCGATTTGCTTTCCTCCACCTGCCTTTCTCAAACGCTTCGTGGGTGGCACCTCTCGGGAATCCATTCGAAAATCGATGGAGAAATCCCGCTTTTCTCAGTCAAACTTCCGAGAGCTCGTGTCGGAGAGGGTGGGGAAATCGCTGGGGATGGGCTGGGTGACCTCGCCGGTGGCGGCCCATTCGACGCCGCGGCAAAAGGTGGTGATGAAGCCGACGCACTCGATGGAGTAGTCGGTGTGGCCCATCGCGGTGTGGAAGACGCGGCCTTGGCCGTATTGGATGGTCAGCATCATGGGCTCGTGCCGGTCGGTCCCTTTTTGCTCGGGATCGGAATAGGCGGTCGCGAGAACGGTCACGTTTTCTGTCGGGCCTCGCAATCGGTCGTACAGCTCGTCTTTGGTATGGAGCCACTTTTCCGGCAGCCCTCGGGTGATGGGGTGGTCCTTTTCTCGCGTGGTGACCACAAAGGAATGCTGGGGGCCGTGTGAGCCGGACTTTCCGTCGGAGGGGTCCTTGACCAGCTTTTGCAGGGCATCATAGTACAGGTAGTTGCCGCTGGAAACGTTTCGCCCGCCCCAGCCGCCAATGGCGATCATCTTGTTGTACGCGTCCCAATCACCAAAGGAGTTATTGGCGGCGTGGACGGGGACGAATCCACCGCCTTCGCGCACGTATTTCTCGAAGGCGTCCTTGGTTTCCTGCGGCCAGTCGGCGGCCTTCCAGCCGAAATTTGAGATGACCACATCGTACTGCGAAAAGTCGGGCTTGAAATTGGGATCCGGCTTGGGCTCATCCAGGGCCTCGGTTTTCGGAAGTCCGGGAATCGGATAGTTGGCCAGATGCTCTTCGCCTTTCCAGGTGTACTGGGTGCGGGCGACATCGACTTCGAAAAGGCCGGTCTCTTCCAGATACCGTTTCATCATCACGGTCGACTTGGGCCAAATGGTGTGGTTGTTCTGGCCGTCGATGATGAGCGCTTTGAGCGGCTTGGGGCTTTCTGCGCAAGACGGGAGAAACAGGGCGGCGATGATTGCGAGGGAGGGAGTTAGGATCGATTTTATTTTCATGGGATAGGCGAGAAGTGAATACACCGCTTAGCGAGTAGTCGAGCTCTAGGTTTGAGAATGTGGATCGCGTCGTAAAGCCGCTCCTGCACTTTATCGTTTCTGCAGCAATGGTGACTTTCTGAGTAGCTCACTCGCTTTAGCGTGAGACTAATTAAACCTTTAGATACAGATACATAGGGCTCACGCTAAAGCGAGTGAGCTACTCAGAGGATTGAGCCAATCGACTTGAGATGGGGCGAAGGGGATGTGTGCTACTTTTGAATGGCGCTCGGCTTCCGTAGTCGTAGTTTTAGCGAAGGTATCAGATCCCTCGCTACTTTGCTTTGAAGGCGTAGACCTTTTCCATGGTGCGCAGGTAGGCGATGTCGTCCTTGAAAATGGGTGTGCTGCGGCATTCGCCGACGTCGAGGCGGGCGAGCTCCTCGTACTCCCGACCAGGTTTTAGAAAGAAAGCGGTCCCGTTTTCCTCGCCGGCGTAGATCATGCCGTTAACCAGCAGCAGTCCCGGGAAGGTGCGGTCCATGCGGCCGGGAATTTTATGGCTGTAGACGAGCTCACCCGTATCAGCTTCGAGAACCTGGAAAATCTGCCCCATGGTGAAAATGTAGACGAGCCCCTCGTGTACGAGGGGAGAGGCATAGTACCGTTCCTGAGAGACGTTGGTGTGCCAGACTTCTTGAAGTCCATAAGTTTCGAGCGCGGCGATTGTCGCCGGAATTTCCATACAATACAGGTCGCCCTGTAGTGCTTTGGCTCCGTGAACCGCATATACCCGGTTGCCCGATACGAAGTTCGTATTGAAGAAGGCGAATTTCTTTTGAGGGATTGTCCAATCTTGAGAAGGCAGTTTTTCTCCGTCTGATACGCGAATTAATTCTCCGCGCCCTGTATAGAGGAATGACTGCCCTTCCACCTGAAAGGAGGACGGCGTGCCCCAATTGATGGGATTGGCGACCCGCCAAAGTTCGTCCCCGGTTTCGGGGTCTAACGCGGTGTAATCCGAAAAACGAATGATCAGCTTGCCACCTACCAGCTGAGGGGAGGTGGAACCTCCCCAGTTGTGGTCGGGCTTCTCCATGACTTTGGACCAGACGCGATTGCCATTCAAGTCGTGCTTGGTGACGATGCCCAAACCGTTGCAATTGTAGATGTATTCGCCATCCGAGCACGGTGTATAGGATGCGTATCCATTCGTTGCGTGCGATTTCGGCAGTTCGAAACGCTTGAGGATGGGGTCGGCTTTCGCTTCGAGGTCGGCAATCTTTTTGCGCACCACTCTCACTTGATCCCTTAGTGCGGCGTTGTCTTTGTCGCGCTGGTAGCGACGGTTGATTTTATAGAGCTCTTGTCGGAGCGGCTTGAGCTCGATTTCGAGAATTTCCTTTTGCTGTTTCGCTCGGATCAGTCGCGTTTGCACTTCGGGGCCGAGATTGGCGACGTCTTCGTAGGAGTTCGATACTTCCCAAAGTTGTTGGCCCGTTGCCGCATCGAGGCAAATCAAGGTCGTGGGTTCAACTGTGTAGATGAGGCGATTTCCGATAATCAACGGAGCCGCGTTGGCCCAGTCGGGCGTTTCGACCTCCCATAAAATTGCGCTGGGATCGTTCCAGTTAGTCGCGGGGTTTACATGGGGGTAGAGACCATTGCCTCCGTTTCTCCACGAAGTAACATCCTCTGCAGGAAGGGCGGCTGTCAATAAGGCAACGAATAGGGTGAAAAGAATAGGTTTCATAGCGATTAGGGGCGTCGAGGAGAAACACCTTAATATTTTAATTCTACACTCTGGGGGTGTTGTGGACAGTTTTTTTATCGCGAAGGAGCACCGCTTCTCTAAAAGATGTTCGCTAGCGAAGC
>JAUHWE010000430.1 GCA_030424825.1 Verrucomicrobiia bacterium | reverse complement strand
CGTAGTAATCCCGGGAAGCTAATGGGATGAAAACCAATTCCTGAGAGGAACGGGCATTCTTCGTTGTGGCCCAATCTCACAGGATCCTCTCCTGTCCATTGGGTGTTCCGAGGCCTCGGCGAACGGCTCGGTTTCGGTATATTTTATCCAAGGAAACCTTTGGATTGGAATGAGATGCTGGCGCGATAGCGAACCTCGCTAAGCCGCGAGCGATTGGATTCCTGGGCGACAATCCGCCCGGAAAGTGAGTCCGCATCGTAGACCCGTTGCCGTGGCTAGACTTTAGGCGAAAGGCTTGCCGCTGTGGGCGAAGTGTTTTCGCTGAGGGGATTCAAATTGAATGTAGATCCGTTTGGCTGGTACGGATAAAATCTGAGCTACGAGTTCGGTCAAAGTCTGTGAAAGTTCGGGTATCTTTTCGTCGTCCAATCCGAGGCTCACCAGGGTGCAGAAAGCGCAGGGTTCCGTTGTCCCAGCAAAGCTCATCGCAGGAGAATGCTCGATACGAGTCATCACGTAGTCCTCGGGCTTGCCGAGATGGGTTGCGATTTGCGACGAGAGCGCTTTGAGCACTGATTCGGTTTCCGACTGCGCAAGGAGAGCGTTGGTTTCGATTTTGAAATAGGGCATCGTGAATGGATTTTAACGAGCTTTTCCCGTGATCTTAAAACTGGTAATCGCTTTCTGTGAATCTTGTAGGCTGCCCGTAAAATACAGTCTGAACTGGCCGGCCTTCTTGCCGTTTTCCGGATCGTGAAAGTTGAATTCGTACTCGCATCGGGCTGCTGATCCAGATTGCGGCTTTGCTATTCGCGTGGGCTCTCCCATGACGTCCATTATTTCGGCGAGGGAGGGAAGCGGCATTTCCTCGACCGAATTCTTGTTGAGCTCTGCACTCATGGATCGCCTCAGCTTGTTTATTTTTGCGTTACCAATGTTTCTGAACATCGATAGAATGAGGTTTCCTCCCACTAGTTCAACAAACGCTTCGTCAATCTCCATTTGTGTGAGAAGTCCGTCTTTGAACCGGGTCCTAAACTCCATGGTATAAGGCTGGTGGGTCGGGGAGCTTCTCCGCTTCTCAAAGGTCCAGGTCCATATTTCCTCGCTGGGAAATTGAGGGACTTTGTCAATTTTGCCAGGACTGGCGCCACTGATGAAGACAAAATCGGAATCTTTGACGACGGGGTTGCGAAATCCGAAAGTGAGCGTGGGGGAGGATTCAACCCAGACATTCTGGTCGAATGACTTGAGTTGATTCTTGAAGGAGAGGAGGCGCAGGTAAACGCACCCGGAAAGTGAAAGCGATAGGAACACGAGGCCAATCGCCGTAAGCAGCCGCTTTGAAAGGAGTTTTTGACGCATATCAGGACTAGAATACTCTAGAATCTCGAAACGAAAGAAAGCTAAAGGTTCAATCTATTAAAGGGCGAGGCATTATATGATTTAGATCAATTTCTCAACGTATGAAGCGTGCTTGTTTTGGGACAGCGGGAACTGTTTCCTTGGCTGGACAATTTGGAATCCATCCATTGACTTAATGGCGAATAAGGAGCCAAGGACGTCTTGATTTGGCGATACCTCCAATTTTATGTACCGCAGATTGAATATCCGATACTGGCCTGGATGGGTAGCCGTTCTCGTGGTTGCGATGTTCCATGTTTCGATAGCCAGTGCGAATGATTGGGAGGATGAAGCCTTGCTACTCTACAATTCGGGCTCTCCAGAGATAAACGACCTCAGAGCCCGAAGCACGGGAAACGAGCGGCTCAGGGCCTACGCAAGAGCTTTGGGACAGTTGCACGCGCAGCCGTTCAGCGAGGAAAACGCTCTCTTGGCAAAAGCTACCTTTGACGCGCTTTTTCAATCGAATCCCAATGATCAGGTAGGGTTGGCCTCGGCCTACTACTTGGTGAGAATCAATCATAAACACTTGGACGAACCCGACTTAGAAGCGGCTCGTTCTGGTTACCGGTACCTCTTCGATTCCTATCCGGCTAGGTTTTTTGGAGAGTTGGCCTTCCTGAAATACCTTCTCATCGAATTGTACGATAATGAAAGCGACAAGGAACCGGCTCAACGCATAGCGGCCTTAGAGATCATGGGGCGGCAGTTGACGATCCCAGACATGAAGCGAGGCTACCATCGGGCGATCGGTGAAGCCTATTTAGGCTACGAGTTGTCGAATGAAAAGGCTTACGAGCATTTGAAAGCGGCTTACGAGCTCACCTCATCGGTTCCGGAAACCCAAGTAGAGCTAATGCTTACCGTTGCCGAGCTCGCCGAGTCATTAGGTGAAAAAGACGTGGCGATCGCGGCGCTACAGGACTTTTTGAAGGCGGCCCGAGGAGATGACCGGCGGAGCGAAGTCGCGTTGCGAATCGCCGCTCTTAATTCGAAATAAAGCCTATTTGAAGGGTCCTTGAAGTAGTTGAATAGCTAATACTCTTACTTGAAAGAACAGTTCGAATTTCCCTGGCTTCCCTCAAGCGAGTCTGGACAATCCAAGAACCTCTGATTTTGCTGCTTTCCTGATGCCAGATATCGATTCACCTAACGAACCTGCATTTACCATCGTCTCGAGCTTTGTGAGAGAGCGAAATGTTCTCTTTGCGATGGCGAACTTTAGTGATCTATACATAGACTACTACCTTCACTTGAAGGACAACAAACTAGAGGTGGATGCTCGAGCGGACGATCTTCTGAAGATTTCATTGGCCGCGTTTTCACTTCATTGTGTATCGCGGCCGAGAAACGAGGTCTTGGCTTGGACTATTAACTTTCAGGACCCATTGCTCAATCTCTTCCTTGGGGGTGACACGGAAACCGGGGCGGTCGTGGGACGTGCCTTTACCGAAAACGTTAAGAAGGCCGAGGAAAACGTTTTCTATCAAGAGGTGGCCAAGGGAAACAAGCCCATTCACCGAAGTGTGGTTCCCTTCGAGGGAAGCGACCCTCTTGCGGCGGCGGAGGCGTTTTATGAAAGAAGTGAGCAGCGGCCCGCCCGTTTCTTCCGGCTCGACCTGGAGACCTTCGCCATCGTCTCGGCCCATCCTGACTATGACGAGGAGTGGTTCAAGAACCTTACCGTGGATGATTTACGCGTCTTGACCGTAACGGAAGAAGTGAAACCGCTCGAGACGCGGGTTGTCAAATGGGAGTGCGGCTGTGATCAATTGCGAATTCTCCAAGCCTTGGTTCCGGTATGGCGTCAGAGTCCCGATGAGCTTTTTTTAGGCGAGGAGCTCATTGAAGTGAATTGCCCAAGGTGTGCCGCTAAATATCGGGTCAGCAGGGAAATGATGGAAGCCTATGATCAGGGGCTCAACAAAAAAAAATGAGTTTGAGAGAAGGATCTTGATGGAAAGTAGAAGAGTAAGGTTATGCTAAAGGTTAGGATGCTTCCTAATTCTTTGTGAGATAGTCCTTGGGTTGCTGCATGCGACCTTTACCTGGGGAGAGGTGGAGCGAATGAAGCTCGCTAATATGTTCAATGTGGGGAAAGAAAGCAATGTCCCGACTTGGTTTTCCTCATTCCAGTTCATTTTACTAGGGTTCGTTTGTGGAGCCATTTTCGCCCTAAAGCGCTATCTGTATCCAAAAAATAAGCTTTCGTTGGTATGGGTATGCTGTGCCGTGGGAGCCATTTTCCTGTCCATAGATGAATCCGCTCTCGTTCATGAAACATTTGGAACGGCTTTGGGACAATATCTAGACTCTGCGGGCTCGGGCGGTTTTTTTGAATCGTTTGGATCTTACTATTGGGCGGTGCTATATGTTCCATTGGCTCTACCGGTAGCAATCGGGCTTGGCGTGTTTTTTTGGAAGGAACTGGGAAAGTACCGCTATTTCCCAATTTTGGGTATGGCGATTTTTCTTCTTGGAGCGGTAGGCGTGGATTTCGTCGAAGGGACCTACTACGGTGTCGATGATGAAGAGATTGTAGGATTGGGCCGATTGCTGGTAGTGGATTTGGATAGCTATCTGATCGAGGAGTTGGCCGAAATGCTAGGGGTGACCTTGGTTTTGGTGGGTTGCCTTTGTCGGTTGGCACTGCTGGTTCCATTAGCGACGGAACGATTGAGGGAATCAGATCCATAGACCTTTTGAGAAATAGGGCCTAGGGTGTGACGCCAGCGGGCTTTACTTTTTCAGGAGAGAGATATTGGCTGAATAGGTGAGTAAAACTAGTGCTTCGCGAAAACGTAAATTGCCTCTCCCCATCTTGATGTACGCGGATACCCGTACGTCTGCGGACCAACTTTATTTGGCTAAGTTTGGAGTTCCGGACGCCTTTATTTCAATTAAGTCGGGTGCCAAATCGATGGCATTATTGAACCAGCTTGAATTTTCGAGGGGTTTGAAGGAGTCGGCCTTTAATACGATCTTAGCGTTGGAGGAATGGATTGAGAAAGCGCGTTCCAAATTTAGACGCAAAGATGTGGGAATCGCGGAAGTCGTAGCAACGCTGGCGATGGCGTATCAGATTAGTGGATTTAGGGTGTCATCAGACTTTCCGGCTTGGCTGGCTTTTCAGTTGCAGGAATACGGGATCAAGATTGATGCGGTGAAGACATCGATTTTCCCGTCCCGGGAAACGAAATCGGAAGCGGAGATGCGATTTATTCGTCAAGGGAATCGGTGTAGCGCTGCGGGAATTCGTGCGGCGGAAAATACTTTGAAGAAGTCCACGATTAAGAAGGGCTATCTCTATCACGAGGGAAAGCGACTGACGTCGGAAAGGCTGAGAGAGGCGATCGAGATTGCCTGTTTGACTGCGGGCTCGATCCCGATGGATACGATTGCCGCAGGAGGAGACCAGGCGTGCGATCCGCATTG
>JAUHWE010000429.1 GCA_030424825.1 Verrucomicrobiia bacterium | reverse complement strand
TGAGTGAAATCACCTTTGATTCCGGATGAATCAGGGGGCCGCCCGCAGAGAGAGTATAGGCCGTCGATCCCGTCGGAGTACTGAATATAAGCCCATCGCAAATGTAAGTCGTTACAAACTCGTCGTTCGCGAAAACATTCAAATGGACAATGCCACTTACCGAGGCTGACTTGATGACAACATCATTCAGAGCGACATCCACCTGATCGTCTCGGGTGCAGCACTCGAGCAACCCCCGCTTTCTAAGATCGTAGGCCCCACTTAATATCGAGGGGAACAAGGAATTGATTTCCTCGGAGGTGTACGTAGTTAGAAATCCGAGCGTTCCTCGATTTACACCAATTAACGGTACCTGGTTCTTGGTCGATTCGGAAGCAGCGCTTAAAAAAGTGCCATCCCCCCCAATAACGCAACAGGCATCCATCCCTTTCAGGAAACCATCGGGCACAGGAAAATCGAAAGTCTCCCTTGTCTTCACGTCCATGTCCTCTGCGGTTTTCCGTAACTGGCCAAACAATTCGAAGGCCTCAGGTTTGGACTGATTCAGGACGAACCCGAGGTTTTTTATGGGCTTATTGTTTGGCACAGCAGTAACGTTCGCGCGTGAAGCGACTTATTTCAACTTAGAAAGCCCAAGAAGAAATTCTACATTTCCATCGGCTCCTTGAATGGGGGAAGGAATACATCCGATGCGAGCTACCCTATCCAAGTTTTCCATCGCAAAGCGCTCCACATCGCCCAATGCCTTTTCCCGTTCTTTCTCGTCTTTGATTACGCCTCGAAATTTATCAGCGACCTCCTTGCCCACTTCAAACTGAGGCTTGACGAGCGCAACCAAGATTCCTTCCACAGAGAGAAACGGCCAAATCGCAGGCAGTACCGATTTTAGCGAAATGAAAGACAAATCCATCACGATGCGATCATAGGAGTCTAAAGGAAGGTCACCAGATTTCAGATACCGGGCGTTTACTTTCTCCAGGTTTACAATCCGTGGATCGTCTCTCAACTTTCCGTGCAACTGCCCTTTGCCCACGTCGACACACGTAACGCTACTCGCTCCATTCTGCAAAGCGAAATCAGTAAAACCACCTGTTGAGGCTCCTACGTCCAAAACGCTCGTCCCTTCAAATGAAAGTGAATGCGCTTTCGCAAAGCCTTCGATCTTTTCACCCCCACGGCTTACAAAGCGTTTTCCCGGTTCTACAAAAATCTCGATATCATCACTGACCTTCACACCCGGCTTGTCTAGTCTCCTATCTCGCTCCCGAACTTTCCCGGTCATAATAAGAGCCTTTGCCTCGCTCCGACTGCTTGCGAATCCTCGTTGCAGTACAAGCTCGTCTAACCGTATTTTAGCCATTCATCGAATCTCGAAAAAACGCTTTCGCTTCCCCAATGTCTATTTGGATCTGCTCTTTCAATTTCTCTACCCCTTCGAACTTCCGTTCCGGTCTCAAGAATTTCGCCCACTCGATACGTAAAGAATCTCCGTAGGAAAAGGGACACTCCCCAAGCACGTGAACTTCGAGCAAAGGCTCCTCTAGTGAATTAACGGTGGGTCGAATTCCGAAATTCGCTACCGCAGGCAACCGCTCTTCACCGTTTTCACGTGAGACATAAACACAATAGACTCCCCGCTTCGGATTCAATTCTCCATCAAACGGAATATTCAAAGTCGGGACACCAATCGTCCTGCCTACCCTTTTCCCTTCTTGTACCGTGCCCCAGGTTTCGTAACAATAACCCAACAACCGATTGGCCTCCTCGATTCTCCCACTTCTCAGAGCATTTCGTATTCGCGTACTACTTACGCGCTCGCCATCAATAAACAGACATTCAAGGGATTCGGCAATAATGCCAGCCTGCTCGGCCAAACTAACGAGTAAATTGACATCTCCCTGCCTTCCTTTTCCAAACCTCCAGTTTTCACCGGTATGAATGGATGCCAACCCAGGAACTCGCGATTTCAGCATCGCGACAAACTCATGGGACTCAATCGAGGCAAACTTCGTTGTGAAAGACTCTTCAATCACAAAATCGATCCTGAGTTTGTCCAGCTCCGCCAGTTTCATCCTGGAATTTAGTATCATGGCCACCGGATTGTCAGGCTTGAACAGGTGGCTCGGGTGAGGCCAGAAAGTCAAGACACCCGCTAGTCCTCCTGAAGCAGCGGCCGATCGTATGGCTGATTCTACGACAAGGCGGTGCCCTCGGTGAACCCCATCGAACATCCCAATAGCGAGGTGAACCGATTGACCCGCCGGCAGGTGAGCCGCGTCTAGTCTATCGAAATGCTTGGGAAGAGCCATGTCAAAATGAACTACAGTACGGAACTGGGCAGCGCCTCGTTCTTCCCAATCAAGGCCTTAGAGATTTCCTCGGGACTGGCCTCTTGAAACCGTTCCAGCTCGATGGCATTTTCAAGATTGAATTTGTCAGAAGCGGTACGCCGCAAACCTGAAAGATAGCCCCCACAACCGATTTTTTCGCCAATGTCATTCGCCAATGACCGAACGTAAGTACCCTTCGTGCAATCGAGGCTGAAGTCGACTTCCGGAGATTCGAAGCGCGTCACGTCAAAACGGGAAATCCTGATAAACCTGGGTTCTCGTTCAATCTCTTTCCCCTGACGAGCCATCTTGTACAAAGGCTGCCCATTTATCTTAACCGCAGAAAACATAGGGGGCTTTTGATACTGGTCTCCAATAAACGAGCCTACCACAGCCTTTACATCGTCCAAAGCCAAATCAGGTACCGGTCGCTTCGTCATCACTTCACCTTCACCATCATAGGTATTTGTCGATTCGCCTAGTGTAATGGTTCCTTCGTAGGTTTTATCCAGACTCATCAGGTACTGCGAAAGCTTGGTGGCCTTGCCCACCAGTATGATGAGCAGTCCCGTTGCCATTGGATCGAGCGTACCCGCATGGCCGATACGCTTCATTTTCAATTTCCTTCGGACGCGGTCCACTACGTCGTGGGATGTCAGTCCACTCGGCTTGTCGATCAGCAATACCCCTTCCAGATCTCTATTTTCCTTCATGATTAATTAGTCGTTTCAACACGTGTCTCCAACGCTTCGATCAACGCTTTCCGCAAGTCCTGCAATGGCAGTTTACTACTTGTCGCCGCAGCGCAAGCGTGCCCACCCCCTCCGAATTGAGAGGCGATTTGATCTACTCGCAATTTCTTACTTTTTGCCCTTAAACTGGCCTTCGTCGTCGTCTTTCGCTCTTCGAGCAGCAGTCCTACTGAGACATCTCCCACTGATCGGGCGTAATCGACAAACCCTTCCGTATCCTGATACGAAGTTCCAGTCTCGACGAAATCTCTCTGCCTCACTACCCCGACACAGACTTTGTTGCCGCACTCATAAGTCAAAGATCCTAGAAAACGCTCCAGCAACTTCAACCGTGGCAGAGTCACATTCTCATAAAGGTTTTCAGCAGCCAACTGTGGCGAGGCGCCGCACTGGACCAATCGACTACACAACTCGAATACGCGACTACTCGTTGCCGCATAACTAAACCGTCCAGTGTCCGTCAGAATGCCCGTATACAGCGCCTGAGCAGTCGCTACGCTTAGCGGTATCGCTAAATCAAACGCGATACCCGCCAGAATCTCGCACGTAGCGGAAGCGGATGCGTCTATTAAATTAACTTCGGCAAACCGGGTGTTTGTAATGTGATGATCAATGTTTCCCAGACGCCGCCGGCTTTCCAATGCAATAGAAGTCTTTGGACCCACTCTTCCTTCGTCCGCACAATCTACATACAAGAGCCCCGCATCCCCTAGCCTCTCTGGGTCAATGATGGCGATCGACTCGCTTCCTTCCAAATACTCTAGGGTGAAAGGCACTTGATCAGCATTTGCGAGGCACACCTCCGCGCCGAACGTGGAGATCATCGCTGCGGCGGCGATTTGAGCGCCCACGCAGTCTCCATCAGGCCGGGCATGCCCAATCACGCACACTGACTGTCCTTTGACACTCGAGCCCAAGGCGCGAAATCCAGCGCTCAATTCTGGAAAATAGTCACTCAATCGACCGATTCGTTAACGGATTCATCCAACCCGTCGATGATTTCAATGATGCGATTCCCTTGAGCGATCGACTCGTCGAACTCAAAACTCAACGCGGGAAGCCGCTTAAGCACAATCCGTTTGCCCAGCTCGAATCGGACTTTGCCGCCAATCTTGTCTAGTAGCTTCTGGATTTTCCACTGTTCGCCGTCTTTCAATAAGAGCGTATAGAAAACTTTCGCGTTGCTATGGTCCGGGGAAACATCAACTCCCGTGACGGTAACCGTAACCATCTCTCGTTGGTAACGCGTGTGCAGGATATCGCTGATCTCCCGCTTCAAAAGCTCGGACACTCTTACATTTCGATTGCTCATGGCTATCTCGTTTAAGCTATCGATAAAGGTCTATGGGATACTCGCGTTAGAGACAACGCGAGACCCATGCGAAAAAATTGTTTATAGTTCGGGACGAATTTCGTGTATTTCGTAGACCTCGATAATATCACCTTCTTGATAGTCGTTCGTATGCGAAAGGTGTATACCACACTCCGTACCGGCACGAACTTCTTTCACGTCGTCCTTCAACCGGCGCAAGGCATCGATCCTGCGTTCCGCTACGACTTCTCCATTACGGATCAAGCGGGCGTGACGCTTCGCCACCACACGGCCTTCAACCACCAAACAACCTGCAGCAAAACCTTTGGCAATCGGGAACACAGCTCGCACTTCAGCAGCGCCAATCTTGTTCTCCTTGTACTCAGGATCGAGCATCTCGACCATATCCTCGCGAACACGGTCAAGGAGTTCATAAATAATCTGATGATG
>JAUHWE010000428.1 GCA_030424825.1 Verrucomicrobiia bacterium | reverse complement strand
AAAACGCGGCACGCCCGGAGGTCGTTGCCCTACCTAATAACAATCGTTCGAAATCTAAAAAAATAGAGTTAGCGAGCCGCCGGGCAAACTACAGCATCTGCCCGCGAGTCGAAACCTCCTCGTGGAAAGCCGCATGCAATTTCTGTGTGAGCGGTCCTGGTTTACCCGTTCCGATGACGCGCCCATCCAGTTTTACAACTGGGATCAGCTCCGCAGCCGTTCCCGTCAGAAAGCACTCGTCCGCATTCCAAATCTCGTGCCGTGTCAGATTGCACTCTTTAACCGGAATATCCGCTTTCTCGGCCAGCTCGATGACTGCGCTCCGAGTAATCCCGCGCAAGGCGCCGTTCGAAACATCAGGAGTGTAGAGCTTCCCCTTGTGGATGATGAAAATGTTGTCTCCGGTGCACTCGGCCACGTATCCCTGATCATTCAGCATGATGGCTTCCAACGCTCCGTGTTGAGCCGCTTCCATCTTCGCCAAAATGTTGTTTAAGTAATTGAGTGACTTAATAGCTGGATTCAACGCCGCGGGCCCTGAACGCCGCGTCGGCACAGTCACAATCGAAAGCCCTACATTATAGTGCTCCTCCGGGTAGAGTCGAATGGTGTCGGCAATGATTATCACGGAAGCCCGAGGACACGAAGCCGGAGAAAGCCCCAAGTCACCCTTTCCCCGTGTCACTAACAAGCGAATATATCCGTCTGTGATCCCGTTCACCCGGCAGGATTCGCAAATCGCTTCCGACATCTCTTCCGGAGTCATGGGGATATTCAGGAGAATGTCCTTGGCGGAATACCAAAGCCGTTCGAGGTGCTCCTCCAGTCGGTAAATGCACTTTCGGTAGACACGGATCCCTTCGAAAATACCGTCTCCATAAAGGAGTCCGTGATCGAACACCGATATTTTTGCGTCGTCCTTATTAACAAAGGCGCCATCCAGGAAAATCTTCATCGGGCTTATATCTGGGAGTTCAGGTCCCGCTTGCAAAGAAAATAATATCGATAGAGAGAATTGCCTAGGGTTCTCTCTAATCTCTCAATTTATCAGGGAATCCACTAGACAGCCATAGGAGAAACAACCAAAGGAGGGCTAATCCCTATACTGTTGGAGCGTAAAACTAGCCAATCAGCCTTGAAAAATTGCCCGTTCGCAATGACTTTAGAACAATCCTTAAGCACACCAACAAGGGATCCACTAAAAACAACGGCAACTATTTTCCACATGAAAAATCGATTCTCAACAATCAAACGCTCGAAGGGTTTCACCCTTATCGAGGTTCTAACCGTAATTGCGATCATCGCGATTCTATCCGCCATTCTAGTCCCGACGGTTACGCAAATGCGTGAAACCGCGAGAAAGACCAAGGACATCAATAATTTGAGACAGATTATCAATGCCTCTCTTCTATTCGCGAGTCAGAACAGCGAGCGGTTTGTGAGCGACACCAATTTCATCACTACCGCCGGTCAAGTAAGCCCAAATGGAGGATCAGGAGACATCGACGACGTGGCGGCTACGCTCGCGGCTGGTGCTGGTTTGAATGACCTAAGCACTTGGATAAGTGACAGCGATACACTTGCTCCTAATTTGTCCGGTCCAACGCCAGTTATAACTAATATAGGAGGAACCTACGCTGTAAATACCACTATCGTTGGTGATCCCTCGGACCCTGCCGACTTCGGCGACAATCTCTCGTTTGAGTACGTACTTAATCTAAATACTTCTGTATCCACATCCACTCCACTCGTATTTTCAAGAATAGATACGATAACAAGTCCTACTTGGGGTACTACTGACATTTACGGACCAGATGGTGGACACATTGGATTTGTAGGAGGCAATGTTTCCTGGTTTACCAATCTAACTGGCAATCTGGTCGATGGACAAGGAGCACCCACAAATTCGATCGACGGAGCTATTCAAAACCTTCCTGGTTTTACCGGAAATCCGCCGATAGCCAGAAATCCGTCCGCTGGTCCCTAAGAAATCCCTTTTTCTCAAAAGCTCCTCCACCGGTCATCGGTCGGGGAGCTTTTTTATTTCCGCGTTTTGACCGCCGATTTCCGGCTCGGATACAAGGTCCGGCAAATCGGGCAAACCGTCCCGTCGCATCCTCGAGCGGTACAATACTCCCGTCCGTAATAGATGATCTGCAGGTGCAGCGCGTTCCATCGCTCAATCGGGAAAAGGGCCTTTAAGTCTCGTTCCGTCTGATCCACGTTTCGCCCCTTGGTCAGTCCCCACCGCTGGGCCAGTCGATGGATATGCGTATCTACCGGAAACGCCGGATGGCCAAATGCCTGAGACATGACGACCGAGGCGGTCTTATGCCCCACGCCGGGCAGCGCTTCCAAGTCTTCGAAACGAGCCGGCACTTCGCCATCGAACTTGTCCATTAGAATCTGTGAAAGATCCCTGATTGCCTGAGATTTGCGGGGTGAGAGCCCGCAGGGGCGAATGATTGCCCGAATCGCGTCTACATCGACCTTCGCCATATCCTTTGGATTGTCAGCCAGTTTCCATAACGCAGGGGTCGTCTGATTCACGCGGACATCCGTGCACTGAGCGGAAAGAAGGACGGCCACCAAAAGGGTGTAAGAATCCTTGTGATCGAGGGGAATCGGCGGATTCGGATAAAGCCGATCCAATTCACTATCCACCCATTCGGCTCTCTCTTTTTTCAGCATCGCGGATGTTATCCTCTAAGAAAGCGCAATCTGGCAACGGCTTTTTGGAAGTTGACCGATCCCCTCATCGTAGGGCGAGCGCTAGCCCTACGAAAAAATCTCCATTCATCTAAAAGCCCTCCCGAAATTTCCTATCCCACATTTCAGATTGATTTGCTTTTTCTCCGTTCTACTCTGCGCTACATGCCACAAATGCAGGAGACTTCCGCTATGCTCAATGAATCCAGCCGAGAACTGGAAAAGAAGGATACCTTCCCTCGCCGCCATATCGGAATCAGCGATAAGGAAGCACTCGAGATGGTGCAGACCCTCGGGTTTGACTCACTCGACGAGCTCATCGACTTGGCCGTTCCCTCCAGCATCCGGACCTCCGGAATAGACGGGTTGCCTAAACCGATCGGCGAGCACGATATGCTGGCCGAAATCAAATCGATTGCCCGCAAGAATTCACGCATTAAATCCCTGATTGGTCTTGGCTATTCCAATACAATTACACCACCACCCATTCTAAGAAATATTTTGGAAAACCCGGGCTGGTACACTCAATACACTCCCTATCAGGCGGAAATTTCCCAAGGACGAATGGAAGCGCTTCTAAACTTCCAGACGATGGTTTCGGATCTCACAGGGATGGATATCGCCAACGCGTCCCTCCTGGACGAGGGAACGGCTGCGGCAGAAGCCGTCACCATGGCCTACGGGCTTAGAGGACGAGGCAACAAGCGAACGGCGTTAATCTCGTCAACCTGCCACCCTCAGACAATAGAAGTGGTACAAACAAGAGCCGAACCGCTCGGGATTGAAACCAAGGTCGTCGACCTAAACAGCCAAATGGACTTCACTGAAGCCTTTTCAGTTGTTATTCAATATCCAGATACATTCGGAATCGCTGAAGATTTTTCGATTCTCGCTCAAAGGGCCAGCGAAAGCAATGCTTTGGTTATCGCCTGTTGCGATCTACTAGCGCTAACCTTGCTAAAGCCACCCGGAGAACTCGGTGCTGACATCGCGGTCGGTTCCGCCCAACGTTTCGGAGTCCCTCTCGGGTATGGGGGTCCACACGCTGCCTTCTTTGCAACCAAAGAAGCGCACAAGCGAAAAATTCCGGGTCGAATTATCGGTGTGTCGAAAGACGTCGACGGAAAACCGGCCTTGCGACTCGCCCTGCAAACAAGAGAACAGCACATTCGAAGGGACAAGGCGACGAGCAACATTTGCACCGCCCAAGTATTGCTGGCAAACATCGCCGCTGCCTACGCGATATACCATGGGCCAGAGGGTCTTGTGAGCATCGCTGAACGTATCCGCAGATTAACGTCAACATCAATTGATCTACTGCGAAAATGGGGTTACTCTATCGCGGATGGCGAACGTTTCGATACCATTACAATACGCTCCGATAAGCCCGAGGCTGAACGTATCGTACAAGCTGCAGAAAAAAAGGGGTTCAATCTCAGAAAAATCAGCCAAGACACCCTCGGCCTTTCTTTCGACGAAACCATTTCAGTCGACGAGGCGGTAATCGTACTCAACGTATTCGACCCGTCCCACTCGTTGACTCGAACGAGTTTTGAAAATGCTTCCAGCACCCTTTCCCACTCAATCACGCCCTCGTTAAGTCGATCGTCTCCTTTTCTTGAACACGATGTTTTCAATCGATATCAAACCGAGACGGAACTGCTCCGCTACCTCAAGCGGCTTGAAAACAAGGATTTGTCGCTAACGACTTCTATGATTCCATTGGGATCGTGCACGATGAAACTAAATGCCGCCGCAGAAATGGAGCCCGTCACTTGGCCGGAGTTCAGCGATGTCCACCCTTTTGCCCCGACTCATCAAACGACTGGATACGCTGAATTGATTACCCAGCTTGAGACTTGGCTAGCCCGTATAACCGACTTTGCTGCCGTTTCCATTCAGCCGAACGCCGGATCCCAAGGTGAATACGCAGGATTACTTGTAATAAGGAAGTTTCACCAAAGCCAAGGCCAGGCTAACCGGGATATTTGCCTCATTCCCTCATCAGCCCACGGCACCAATCCCGCCAGTGCCGTTATGGCCGGAATGAAAGTAGTTCCGGTCAATTGCGATGAGTTGGGGAACATCAATATAGACGATCTGGAAAAAAAGGCCGAATTGCACCGGGAGAATCTGGC
>JAUHWE010000427.1 GCA_030424825.1 Verrucomicrobiia bacterium | reverse complement strand
GACGGGTTAAGTCGCATGGTAGATTGGTATAAAAATGAAGTTCACGGAAAAATCAACTGGTCCTAACACCATAATAATTTCACCCTACCCTCCGACGGCGACAGACCTTCCCATCTTGTTCTTTTATATTTGCCTGATAGGCATGTAATACCTGTTACCGATCCCCATTCCCAAAATTCAACCATGAAATGCGCCCTCAAGTCTCTCGCTTACAATATGTATGTCTACAAACCATTGGTTTGGATGAGAAAGAAAAAAATAACCGTACTTATGTATCATGGGTTCTATCAACGTGATAAAATAGATGGTCTGGAATCCTTTGGTTCTCGGTGGTGCAGTACGAGCGAATATGAAAAGCAGATTCATCACCTCCGCTCGAATTACAATGTAATATCCATGGATCAATTGGTCGCGACTCTCAACGGCGATCAACCGCTTCCCGACAATCCCGTGCTAATTACAATGGATGATGGGTACGAATCCAACTTCACACTCGCCTATCCCATTCTCAAGAAGTACCAGGTCCCCTTCACCGTTTTTACGACAACCGACTTTGTCGGCAAAGGGCAACTTCTTTGGGCAGATCGGATAGACACCGCCATTAGGTTTATCGAGAATCCACACCTTAATATCTGCTTTCCGGATGGACCTGAAATAGCCTTCGACCTTAGCGATCTCTCAGCGCGATCCCTCGCCGCCCAAACCATACGGACCAAACTACAGATATTGGATCAGTCGCATAGAGAAATCGTTATCAGTGCTCTAGAAGCGCAACTCCCGAAGGAAACGGAGCTCCCCCCTCTATGCAGACCCCTAAACGAGGAGCAGTTGACCGAAATGTCGAAAGGCGGATTGCTAACAATCGGAAGCCATACCGTGACTCATCCCAATCTAACACTTTGTTCCGAAAACGAGCTACAGTTTGAACTGAGCGAATCTAAGAAAATCATCGAAGAAACGTTCCATACAGAGTGTCATTCCATTTGCTATCCAGGAAGTGCCTACAATCAACTCGTTACCAAAGCATCCGAGAAGGCAGGTTACACTTGCGGATTTGTCATCGAAGAACGCTCCAATTCGCTGGATACGATGAACCCTTTTACCATCCAGCGATTAGGGATTAGCCGGGACCTAAGCCTTCCCGAATTTGCCCTTCGACTCTGTACTCGCTAATGTACCTCCAAACGCCAGTAACTCAGTAGGTACTAGAACGAGAATCGAATTCGTCAAAGCAACCCCCAAAAACTGACAATCGGCCCGTTTCACTAACTCCCTCTAACTAGAATTTTCCCCACTAAATCACCCGGTTCTCTGGTACTTCTCACCTCCTGGCCAAACCACAATTCTAAAGGTACGGTTTAACGAACCGTAGTCATAATTCACAAGATAACACATCTTCACAATCACGATTCCCAAAACAACAAAAACATGAAAATCGGAATAATCGGCCTAGGATATGTTGGCCTCCCTCTCTCACTACAATTCGCGCGATCCGGAGTGGAAGTACTTGGTCTAGACATCGATTCCCGGAAAATCGAGGCGATCGCCGCCGGGAAAAGCTACATCAAACACATAGCTTCAGAGGATGTTGCCCAGCTTATAAAAGAAAAGCGATTCTCGGCTTCCGACGACCTAACGCGGGTGAGAGAAGTCGAGGCGGTAGTTATCTGCGTCCCCACCCCTCTGAGCAAGAACCGGGAACCTGATATTTCCTACGTTCTAAAAACCGCCGAATCCATCGCCCCTCATATCGTTAAGGGCACCCTCATCGTGCTCGAATCCACAACTTACCCGGGTACTACCGATGTCGATCTTCGAAATGTACTGGAAGAAGGTTCCGGACTGACTGCCGGAACCGACTTTCACCTCGCGTTCTCTCCCGAACGGGAAGATCCCGGAAACCCCCAGAGCGTTGTCGCCACTATTCCGAAGGTAATCGGAGGCTATACACCTAAATGTCTCGAAAAAGCAGTCACTCTTTACGGCAAGGCTCTGAAGACTCTCGTCCCCGTCTCCTCTTGTCGAGCTGCAGAGGCCACCAAACTTTTGGAAAACATCTTTCGCAGCGTAAACATCGCCCTCGTAAATGAGCTAAAACTTATCTACGATGCGATGGATATCGACGTTTGGGAAGTAATCAATGCAGCCAAGACCAAACCATTTGGCTACATGGCTTTCTATCCCGGGCCTGGACTGGGAGGTCACTGCATCCCTATCGATCCCTTCTACCTCACCTGGAAGGCACGCGAGTACGGCCACCATACCAAATTCATCGAGCTGGCAGGCGAAATCAACACCTCCATGCCCGAGCACGTCATCAATCGGTTATCCGAAGCTTTGAACGCAAAGAAAAAGCCCGTTAACGGGAGTAAGGTCCTCGTCCTCGGCCTTGCCTACAAGCCCAATGTCGATGACGATCGGGAATCCCCAAGCTATATTCTCCTGGAGAAACTCAAAGAACGGGGAGCCGAAGTTTCCTACTACGACCCCTATGTACCCATAGTCCCTCTAACCCGCGAACATGCCCAATGGGCAGGTACAAAATCCGTTGACTGGAACCAGGAAACCATCGCCGCGTACGATACAGTCCTCATCTCGACCAACCACAAAGACGTCGATTACCAACAACTCGCTGACTGGTGCGATTGCATTATAGATACTCGCAATGCTATGTCCGAAATCTCCACTTCCCAAGGGCAAGTCTGGAAAGCGTAGATCCATTTATGAAATAAATTGCTCAGCCTAGCCCCGTACAACGCGATGCTAGGTTGAGCCGGTTATAAGTACTTCCACGTTGAATTGACGATCCTCCTTAATCTCCCACTCAGATCGAATCCCCACAACAATGACAAATCACACTCAACGCTTCTGCCTGATTGGTGAAGGCAAGCTCACCATACATTGCGCTCGAACATTGCTCAAGCGTGGTCATACGATACAGGCCATCATATCGGAGAATAAAGATATAATCAGCTGGGCCCGATCGCATTCGATTCCTACTGAACATCCTAAAAGTGAATACATTGAGTTTTTAAAGCAATTCGAGTTTGATTTCCTCCTCAGCATCATCAATCCGAATAAAACGAGGCCGGAAATTTTAAGGCTGCCGCAAAAGCGAGCCATCAATTTCCACGATTCGCCATTGCCGCGATACGCTGGGCTACATGTTACCTCTTGGGCCATACAAAACAGAGAGACCCATCATGCCGTCACTTGGCACGAAATGACCGATGACTGTGATGCCGGTCGAATCTTCGTTCAAGAATCCGTGCCCATCGAGAACAAAGAAACTCCCTATAGCCTCAACGCTAAGTGTTTTGAGAAAGGCATCGAAAGCTTCGACCAATTGCTGGACCAAATCGGGCAGGATACGCTCGAAGGACGGGAACAGGACCTTTCTCAGCGAAGCGTCTTTCTTTCGACGCGTCGACCGGATGCGGCCGGAGTTATCAACTGGGAGCGATCCGCCGAAGATATCGAGGCCTTCATTCGGGGCTTAAGCTATCAGCCTGACGTCAACCCTTTGGGCACTCCAAAAATTAAGATAGGCAAACGCTATTGCATAGTCCAAGAAGCGAGTCTCTCTTCTTCAATTTCGGGAACCCCACCGGGAACGATACAAGCGATCGAGAACCAGGAGCTGGTCGTCAGCTGTGGATCCGGGGCAATCCAAGTACATAGCTTGCTTGATATCGATGGCCAGAGCCTTGATTTCGAAAAGTTGATCCAATACAACTCCCTTGAAGCAGGGACGCGCTTGCCACTCTTAGATGAAACCGAATCGGTTCGTCTCAATAAATTAGATACAAAATTAGGTAAGCAGGAGGCGTACTGGCGGGCTCGACTGGGAACCATCAACCCTCTCGCCATCCACGGTTCCGCTCAAACTAGTTCTGCCACTGGAAAAGCGATTGGTCTCGGCCAACCGAAATCTTATTCCGTAAACCTACCGGAATCGCTCGCCACGATCGTCCAATCTAATTGGCCTGAGATTGAACCCGGCGACTTTGTACTCGCTCTGAGCTGCCTCTACTTCCAAAGGATCTCCGAGTCGGCTTCCTTCGATATCGGGGTGGGGGACACTCGAATTCAAGGATCTTCGGATCCGGAACTGATCGCGACCCGTCGTCCGTTTCCCGTAGAAGTCAATTTGGATAGTGAAGTCGCTCAGGGAGTGGAAACGGTAATCAAGACCTATTCGAAACAAAAACGGCACGGCCTATACAATCGCGATCTAGTCGCTCGAACGCCAGGTTTAACGGTTCCCCATTTCCCCATTTCTGTAGACCTTGCTGGCAAACTAGAATCCATTTCTGACGCAACTGAATATGGAAGCACTCTTCGGATACAACTGGATGGCAGCCGGTGCGAGTGGGTGGTCTCTTCCGACATTTCCAATGGCCAAGATTTAGCGAACAAATTAACAACCTTTATCCTCGCTGCCTGCGATAATCTTAACGCACCGCTATCCTCGATCTCTTTACTCAGTCAAGAGGAAAAAGAGAAAATCCTATTCGAATGGAATGCGACCGACAAGGTCTTCGAGCAGGAGAAATGCGTTCACCAGCTTTTCGAGGAGCAGGTATTGGCACGGCCCAACGATGTAGCGATTTGCTTTCGAGATCAAAGCATCACCTATCAAGAACTGAATCGCAAGTCGAATGTAATTGCCCAGCGCATACAAGAACTTGGTGCCAGTCCCGACACTCTCGTTGGCATCTTTATCGAACGATCAATCGAAATGGTGATCGCACTCCTCGGTACGCTGAAGGCTGGAGCCGCCTACGTCCCCCTCGACCCAGCGTACCCTCGCGAACGGGTCGCTTTGATGATCAGTGACGCGAATGCCCCCATC
>JAUHWE010000426.1 GCA_030424825.1 Verrucomicrobiia bacterium | reverse complement strand
ACCGGTTTGATGGGCGTAACGTCCCTGTAGTCGATGATTTTTTGGATGGCATCGTTAACTGTTTCATAACCTCGATGACCAGTAGCGTCCATATCGAAATCGAAAACGGCATGATCTTCCAGCGCATCACGCAGGTGTGAAGTGTGATTCGTCAACATACGATCGTAGGGATCTGTGGCGTTCAGATACTCCGCCGCCGCATACCAGGGTCCCTGTTTCGCTTGCGTTTCACCCCCCATAATCCAAACCACGGGATAAGCTCCATAGCGCGCAATCAGATTGCGGAAATGGCGCTTGTATCCCTCAATCCCTACCGCATTCAAGTTCACAGCCCGTCCCCAACCGCCAACGATCGCAGGCACGATGCCAGCATCGATCATATGTTCAAAGCGGCGATCCGCATACTCGAAATATTCAGGATTCATCACGCTAAAACCGGTATCCAAATAAGGCATGCCCCCTTCATTTTCCCAGCTCGACTGCAGTAACCCTAACTCGTCCGGATAGGTCCCGCATACGATCTGCACAACGTTGAAACCCTTCTGTTTCCGGTCGGCGGTCAGTTCCTGAAAACCTTCCCAAGTCAGTCGCTTGCACAGCCCTTTCCACCAGGTATCGCCCAACCAGAAAAAGGGCGTGCCATCGGCGTGCTCGAAGTGTCGGCGATCAGGCCCCACCTGGATGGGACCGTGGCGGTACAGCTTGTTTTCTCCGTAAAAGGGTATGATATCTACCTGCCCTTTGATCCCGTGCAAGCCCTCGTCTCCCGTATCACTACACTGGGTATGGTAATGATGTGTCCCCAGAATGGGAGATGCGTAACGGGCCCTCCACTGGTCTCCTCCTGCCCAGAATGCCGGCACGGTCTTTTGCGTTCCCTCAGGATCGGTGAACACGACATTCAATTCGATTTCCAGGAACGGATTGCTCCGGTTCTTTTCCGCCTGGAATGAAATTTCAGCGACTCGATTAGCCTGGGAGTTTATATTCTGTGCTTGCGCAGATAGACACAACCAAAAGAAGCAAATCAATATCAGGTACGTTTTAAAGATGAACTTCATATTGGTATTTTTTTGGTTACTTATCACTCTATTGCTCACCTGTTGGTTTGGGCAACCCCGATGCACCCGGACTCCCATCGAAAATAATTCTCCTCGCCGGTGACGACTTTGAGAGCTCTCTGGAAAGGGTAATTGAGTCCATACGGAATCCCGGGAATCTCGGCTACTTGAGATTTCTCAATCGCCCTTTTCAACGGCTCAATTGCTGGTCGGAGTTTTTCCACGGCTTCCGGTGGTTGCGTATCCAGAATTCCAGCAGCCCGGATCTGGGCGGAAACAATGGGATCGTTCAAAGCCTGGATGACAACCGGCAGCGCCTCCTCATAATGACCGTTGTTGAACAGTCCCTCGGCGGCCGTCAAACGAACACTGACCGACTGGTCTTTCAACGCCGAACGCAACCCGGCAATCACTTCAGTATCATCGGATCGGGTGGCCACCAGACCGAGCACGGCCCAGAAGCGGATAGCGGAATCGGGATCTTTGGTCCGAACCATCAACTCAGGGATCGCTGCCTTCCCCTGGAGCTGGAGGTTGGCCGTATCGAGGAGCCGCTCATAATTGTCCAACGACTGGCCAAGGAGCCAGGGCGACTCCCCCGCTTTCAGGCGTCCAAGCATTTCCGTTTCATCGAGAATGGCTATGTCGCGTGTCTCCAGCATCCAATCATGGAGTTGACCACGCATCCGCTTGAGAACGGAAACGTATTTCGGGTCAGCGGCCACGTTCTTTACCAGGTAGGGATCACTCTCCGAATCGTAGAGTTCCTCGACCGGCTTGAAACGCATGGCGAGCACCTCCAGTGGTTCTGTCAGCTTACCTTGGCGAGCCAATTTTACCCATGCTTGAACGACGGACGCGCCAAATTCGAAGTCTTCGTAAGGTTTGAAGGGAAGTTGCGGATAAAAATTGCGCTGGTAGCGATACCGTTGATCACGGACGGCGCGGACCATTTCGAAGCGGGAATCGAGACGGTCACGCATGCTGAAGGCAGCTTCGCGGTATTTGATTTCGCCGGGACCGTTAATACAGAGCAAAGGCCGTCCCTGCATGTGTTTGGGGACATCGAGACCTGCCAACCTCAGAACCGATGGACCCAGATCCATCAGGGTCACAAGCCCATTAATCACCGAACCCGGAACTGCAGGAGCCAGATGCCGATACTTCTCCGGAAATCTCACAATCAGAGGCACATGAGTACCCTGCTCCCAGAGCGTGTGCTTACCCCGTGGCATGCCAACACCATGATCCGCCCAGACAAAGATAATGGTATCTTCCCAAAGGCCGTCCTCCTTTAATTGGGCGATCACTTCTCCTGCACGGTAGTCCACCTGAGTGACCGCATCATAGTAGCGCGACCAGGCCTTGCGGAACTCCGGCACATCCGGATTATAGGGAGGAATCGGCGCATTCTTCGGATCGTGAAAGTCCTCCGGTTTGAGCAGATTCAACCGTTCTTCGACAATCTCGTCCTCCGAATACTTGGTGATACTCGAATGACACTCTATAAAATTGAAGACCGAAAAGAAGGGCTGAGCTTTGTCAGGACGGTTTCGCCAGTGAGCGTGCTTGTTGCTTTCGTGCCAAGCCGCTTCACCTTTTTCTTCAGTACTTGTATGGTCATGGGTATCTCCATTGACGCCAGTATTACTCCCTCTGTTGTAGTCCTCCTTGTAATTGTTACTTGTGTAGTAGCCAGCTTCAATCAGAAGACTCGGGAACATCTTGGCAAATTCCGGTGGTTGCGTGTTGCTTCGGTGATGCATAGTTCCCAGCGAGCAGGGATACATGCCGGTGATAATGCTCGAACGCGACGTAGAACAGACCGGGGCCACCGAATGGGCTTTGGTGTAGCGGATGCCTACGGCGGCCAAACTGTTGAACACGGGCGTGCGAGCGTAATCGTCGCCGTAGCAGCCCATCATCGGCGTGTTGTCCTCAAGCGAAATCCAAAGTATATTAGGCCTATCCCGCTGTGTCTCGGCAGAGACCTTCGTTGAAGATGGGGCCGAACGATCCACTCCGCATGCGGTGAAGACGATTATCAATGAAATTATCACCAATGACTGGATACTTCTTTTTTTAATCATTTGTGCGCACTCTTTATCTGTTCAAATACATTCGCCGACAGAGTGGCGAAGCTTCTGCTATTCCATGCATGACTAATCTTTCCTCGTCAGCTTAACCCGCACCACGTCATAGGACGGGGCTTTCACCTTCACTGGCTTAAATCCTTTCACGTTCACCTTAAGCAAATAGCCTTTCGAAGGATCCCGGTTCATTAGGAAAAGCATACCCTGGCCTGAGTCTTTATCTTCCAGCGCCCGCGCCTCTAGGTAGGGTCGGAACTCCTCATCCGCGCCCGCCAGTACGAAATCCGGTTCAATGATATCGCCGAGGAACGCTTTCACGACCTGCCGGGTCCGTTTGTGCATCGTAACATGGTATGTGTAGAACAACTGGCAACCTGTGATCATCAATCGACCACCGTATTTCGTGGGGATCAGGGCCGCCTGGGCTCCATTGTCATCAAACTTCAATACAGCATTCTCACCCTCCAGAATCAGCCGACCATTATAGCAATAGCCTGCGAAAGCATTATCAGCCAAGTTCAACCCCTCTCCGGTGCCTCTTACACTCCAGCCGGAATACAGCAAGTAGCGCAATTTTTCCGATTGGCTGGTCTGGATACCAAAGGCGTCCGCGAAACGGGCAGCCGCTACCGGGTCTTGTGGAGGTAAATCAATGATCGCCGATCCCCCGTTGGCGACATAAGCTTCTATGTCGTCAATTTCGTTTTGACTTAGATCCGCCACATGCGGAAAAACGACTGTTTCGTACTTATCAAGATCTTCAGTACCATGGACGATACAAGCGGCTTCGTATCCAATATCGCTTAGCAGCTGATAGGCTCCACGGGTCGCCTTTAACAGGGTTAATCCAGAACCGACAAAATCACCCGCTTCGTCCGCTCTAGAGCGCATAACCTGATCTCTCGTAAAATAGATACCCACCGAAGGGGTGAGAGATTCAGCCCTGGCAATGAAGGGAAGATCCGGTTCCAAGTCTTTAATAGCTTTCTGCAAACCGAGCCGACGATCCGTGTCGTAGCTGTCAGGCTCGATCATCCCGTTAACCATAGGCTCCGCCCCATTCAAGAGGGGATCCCAGCGGTAGAAATAGAGGCCCTTCATCCCATGTCCCAAAAGATTATTTAACTCAATCTCGATCTCCTTCCCACTGTAGAGAATATTGGGACCAGGTGTTGGGAAAGGCCCCCCCTGGAATTCGGTAACCCAGGACGGCATACCAGGATTCATGGCCTTGAGGACTTCGAAGCCCATGCTGGTCCCTACCGATTTTTCATTGGTGCCCAAGTACCGACTCATGGTCAAAAGATTGTAATCCCCTTCCTTGAAAAGCCACCAGTCCTGACCTCTAGTGGGCAGGCTCACAAAATGAGTAACATTGTGGGTGATCAAGGCATCTGGAACATGCTTCTTGAAAATCTCGCGACCCTCCAAAAGAAAATCGTTGAGATCGGATGCAATGAACTCCCGCCAATGAATGTAGAATTCTTCGTTAGCTCTTATTCTTTCAGCAGGAGGCCGAATGGATTCCAAATCAGTAAAACCCGTGCCAAAGGTTTGATTGAACGTCTGCACGTCTCCAAACTCCCGTTTCAAAGCGGCCCGGTAGTTGGCAAGTGTATACTCGCAAAAACAGGCATTGGGTATCGGCGCTATCCAGGGCTCGTTGTGCACATCCCAGACGATCACTGAAGGATGGTCCTTGAATCGAGAAACG
>JAUHWE010000425.1 GCA_030424825.1 Verrucomicrobiia bacterium | reverse complement strand
GTACAGTACTCATGATCGCAAGCAGCGCGATTCGTCGAAGGGGCGTCTCGACGGGCGTTCAGTGGAGATCCAGCGCTTGATCGGACGTTCATTGAGGGCGGTGATGGATTTGAAAAAGCTCCCTGGGTACACGCTCTGGGTCGACTGCGACGTTTTACAGGCCGACGGGGGGACTCGAACGGCATCGATCACAGGGGCCTATCTGGCGGCGCGATTGGGAGTGGAGAAGCTGATCGAGGCTGAAAAGCTAAAGGAGAATCCCTTCAGTGACTCGATCGCAGCCATTAGCGTTGGCATCTTCGAGGATCAGCCCGTGCTCGACCTGCCTTATGTAGAGGACCGCGATGCCCGCGTCGATTTCAACGTGGTCAAGACCGGAAGCGGAGAGTACGTGGAGGTCCAAGGCACCGGCGAAGAGGCGACTTTCTCAGAGGAGCAGCTCGCCGCTCTCCTCGGTTTGGCCAGCAAAGGGTGCCAGGAAATTTCCGCGCTTCAGGCCGCATTTCTGTCGAAGCAACTGCTGGCAGGATTAGCGGGTTAGCGAATCCTCACCCGGGCGAAATACGGAAATTCTTCCCAGATGGCCGTATCTCTTTGATTTTTTACGGAGGCGTCCCTTAATGCAAATCCTTTCCCAGACAGGGCTCTAAAATGAACATTCACGAATACCAGGCGAAACAACTATTTGAAAAGTACGGCATCCCTTGTCCGAAAGGTCACGCGACGAGTTCGAAAGAGGAATTCGAGTCGTGCATCGACCCACTCGGCGATGGATTGATCGTTGTGAAATCACAGATCCACGCGGGAGGCCGCGGGAAGGGCACCTTTACCGACGGTTTCAAAGGCGGCGTTAAGTTGGCCAAATCGAAAGAGGAAGCGCTCGAATTCGCGAACCGGATGCTCAACAACACGTTAGTGACCATTCAGACCGGACCGGCAGGGCGTGAAGTGCAGACCGTTTATTTCACCGAAGGAGCCGACATCGACAAAGAGTATTACCTAGCAATTTTAATGGACCGGGCCACGTCTGCCCCCGTAGTGGTCGCTTCCACCGAAGGGGGCGTCGAAATCGAAAAAGTTGCCGAAGAGACCCCGGAGAAGATTTTCAAAGCCTACGTCGACCCAACGATCGGGCTGCAGCCGCATCAGGCTCGCAACGTCGCCTTCAAGCTCGGCTTTGAGGGGAAGCAAGCGGGCGAGTGCGCCAAGCTGATTTTTAACCTCTACAAGATGTTCTGGGAGAACGACGCCGATATGGTCGAGGTGAATCCTATGATCAGCACGCCCGATGGCGGGGTCATGGCCCTCGACGCAAAAGTGAGTTTCGATTCGAACGCGCTTTACCGTCACAAAGACATCATGGAATTCCGGGATTTGAACGAGGAGGACCCGAAGGAAATCGAAGCCTCGAAGTTCGATCTCAATTACATCGCTCTGGACGGAAACATCGCTTGCCTGGTCAATGGAGCCGGTCTCGCCATGGCGACGATGGATATTATCAACCACTGTGGAGGCGAAGCGGCCAATTTCCTTGATGTGGGAGGAGGGGCAACGGCGGATCAGGTAACTGCCGCGTTCAAGATTATCCTGAGCGATCCCAAGGTCGAAGGCATCTTGGTCAACATCTTCGGAGGGATCATGCAGTGTGACGTCATTGCCCAGGGCGTGATCGAAGCGGCCAAGGCCGTAAAGCTGGACAAACCGCTAGTGGTTCGACTCGAAGGAACGAACGTCAATGAAGGGAAGAAGCTTCTCGCAGATAGCGGAATAGAAATCACCTCGGCGGATAGTCTGGCAGATGCGGCCCAGAAGATCGTGGACATCGTCGCAAAGAATTAATTGAACGCGTAATAAGGAATAAAATACAATGAGCGTACTCGTTAACAAAGACACACGCGTCGTATTCACAGGAATCACCGGCAAGTCCGGAGGATTCCACGCTAAACAGTGCATGGATTATGGCACTCAAGTAGTCGCCGGGGTCACTCCGGGTAAGGGCGGCCAGAAATTTGAGGGAAGCGTACCCGTTTTCAATACGGTAACGGATTCGGTAGAGCAGGCAGGCGCCAATACGGCCTGCGTATTCGTGCCACCCCCGTTTGCGGCAGACTCGATTCTGGAATGCCTCGATGCCGGCATCGAATTGATCATCGCCATAACGGAAGGCATCCCTGTCAACGACATGGCGAAGGTTAAGAAAAAGCTTCGGGAAACCAACGCACGGCTCATCGGTCCAAATTGCCCCGGTGTCATCACACCCGGCGAGTGCAAGATCGGCATCATGCCCGGATATATTCATAAACCGGGTACGGTGGGAATCGTTTCCCGTTCCGGCACCCTGACCTACGAAGCCGTCTGGCAAGTAACCAGCCTCGGCTATGGTCAGTCCACCTGTATCGGTATTGGCGGTGACCCTATCAATGGGACCAACCACACCGACGCGATTAAGCTATTTAATGAAGATCCGGATACGGAAGCCATCGTCATGATTGGTGAAATCGGAGGCGATGCGGAGGAAAAGGCATCGGCTTATATTAAAGAGCACGTGAAGAAGCCCGTGGCGGGATTCATCGCAGGGACGACCGCCCCTCCCGGCCGTCGCATGGGACATGCCGGCGCGATTGTATCAGGCGGAAGCGGAACCGCGGAAGCGAAGATCGCGGCCATGGAAGCGGCCGGAGTCGTTGTGGCCAAAACGCCATCCGACATGGGCACCGCCCTTTTGGAAGCCTGGGGCAAGTAGGTTTACTCGCATTTTGTAGAAACGATTGAAGCCCTAGGGTAGCTAGGACTTGCGGAAACAGGTTTTCCTGTAGGGGCGTTGCTTGCGACGATCCGCATTTGGAGAATCCTTTTTGGACTATCACAATTGGGAATTCATATTGCTTCTGCGGATCGTCGCAGGCAACGCCCGAGAATAAGTTTGATCAAACAACGCGGCACAGCGCGAGCGCTGGCCCTACGGGATTTACATACCGGGACCAATCGGTTGTGCGTGCGGCTCAATTGCCGTAGGGCTAGCGCTTGCGCTATGCCGCAGAGGCCGAGAATAGGTTTGATCGAACAACGCGGCACAGCGCGAGCACTGGCCCTACGGGGTTTGCTTGGCGAGACCAGTCGGTTGTACGTAGATCGCTCGTGTTGTAGGGCTAGCGCTTGCGCTATGCCGCAGTGCGAGAAAAGGCATGTGATTATCCAATGCGGCGTGGCGCGAGCGCCAGCCCTACGATTTCGCGAATGCCGACGTGCCCTGCCTTGCACGCCTGCTAAAATCCCCCCCTACCTAGGATGTTTCGCGTTGATTTGTTTGAGGAGGATTTGCTTGGAGTGCTCGAGAGAAGGCTCGTCGATTCCTTTTATGATTTTTCGGGCGGCGGTGTGGTGCCCCATCAGGAATCGGGTCCGAGCCATGTAGAGCTGCATCATTTGCTTTTCCTCAGGCGACTCCACGAAGTCGACGAGCTGCTGCCACTCTTCGAGGGCTGCTTCCCAGTTGGGTCTGGCGATATCGAAGAAACTCTGGGCGTATCGAAGGCGGTAGGGCAGGTGGGCGGGAGCGAGCATGGCCGCTTTTCTGAACCGATTTTGAATCTCAAGATCGATCCCGTCTGGGAGAAAGAGTTTATCATCGATAAAGAATTTTTTGTAGCTGAATAGGAGATTGCCCAGCTGGTAATGGTAGAGTGGCTCGTCGGGACGAAGGTCGCTGGCCATTTGGTAAAACGCCATCGCCTCCGGATAGTTTCCTTCTTCCGCCTGGTAGTTCCCGAGCTGGTTTTTCACGATGGCATGATAGGGGTCGATCTGGTCAGCCCGGATAAGCATGGCGTTGCTGGGGATGCGTTCGCCGATGCGGTGGAGCATCATGCCGTAGGAAATGTAGGCGGCTGCGTAGTTGGGAGCTGCGTTGATGAGTGCTTCGTATCCGTCGACAATTGATTGGAGTTCCGTCTCGATCGAATGGACGTCCTCGGTCGCGAGCGCTTTCTCGTAACGCTTGTAGGCGCTTTGTTCGCGCTCGTTCAGGTCTTTGAGAAGATAGGCGGCCATCGACTCGGTACTAGGGGTCGCTTCGACGGCTTTCTCGGCGGTTTTCTCGGTGGGTTCCTGGGCAGGGACTACCGTGGCTACTGACGAAATAGAGAGAAGCGTGAGAAGGGAGCGAAATAGGTGGCTTCGTTGCATGGAATAGTACGTTTGCTAGAGAAATCGCTTAGAAGAGCGAGGCTTATTGGACGCTCAAAACGAAGAGGCGTTCCATTTCAGTCTGCATCGGGTTGGACTTGAAGCTTGGGATTCGGGGTATATCGTCCAGAACATGAGCGCCAGTCCTCAAGAATATTTTGATTCGCTCCCCAAAGTTCGCCGTGACCGACTGGTCGACTTGAAAGCGCGTTTCGAGCAGGTGGTCTCCGATACTCGACTGACGATGCGATACAAAATGCCGACTTTCGAAAAGGGGAATCATTGGGCCTGTCTCGGCAATCAGAAGCATCACATATCGGTCTATTTCTGTTCGGAAGCAATCATCGCTCCCGTGGTCGCCAATAATCCGAAGCTCAATTGCGGCAAAGGCTGTGTGCGCATTCGTGATACTCAAGACGTTCCGGTTGAGGATCTGGTGGACGCGTTCAAGCGAGCCATGGGAGTAGAATAGGTTGAGGGCAGCTGATCGAACGACGCGGCACAGCGCAAGCGCTGGCCCTACGGGGTTTGCTCTTATTGTAGGGCTCGCGCTTGCGCTATGCCGCTGTGCCCGAGAATTCGTTTGACCTAACGGCGCAACGATCAGCTTCCTCTGCAGGCTCACGGTCTTAGCTCTACTTTGTTAGATTAGGCCTTGCTTCTGCGCTTGAATTAAGTATTTGTATGTCAATTACATAAGCCAACCCCCAAAGCTCCTCCGCATGGAGGAATA
>JAUHWE010000424.1 GCA_030424825.1 Verrucomicrobiia bacterium | reverse complement strand
CGCTCGACGCTTTTGAAGTAGGCTATCGAAAGGTATTCGAAGACGCTCAAGCGAGTTTTGACCTAAATGCCTTCTGTTACCGCTACACGGACATTTTCGCCAGAAAAGGCGTATCCGGCACGCCAGAGCTTTCCGTCGCAAGGCCCTTTCTCAATGTTCAAGGAACCTATGACAATGCTCTCGATGGTGAAGCGTTGGGATTCGAAACCGTTTTCAGCTGGAAAGTAAATGAGCAGCTAGAAATAGCGGCATCCTACTCCCGCTTATCTGACTCCTTCGAGCCGATTATCGATTCGAATGATCCCTTCGTACAAAGCTCGCTCCAGTTTTCAGTGGACGAGTTTGAACATAGCACACCTGACGAAATGGCATCGCTCATCTTGTCGAGCGACCTCACTAAATACTGGAATTTGAATACGGGGTTCCGGTACACGGGTAGCTACGAGTTCGCAAAGGGCCTACAGCCTTCAATATTCCAGATGGACTCCAGGCTGTCCTTCCTGCCAAGAGATGGGCTGCAAATATCCATCGTCGGAAGGAACCTGCTAGATCCCAAAACACAAGAAGCGAGGCTCAAGGACTTTTTTGGCCATTGGACCGAGATAAGGCGGGAAGTCTACCTGGAGGTAAAAGCGGAATTCTAGCCGAGAAACCATCGATGCGTGTCGCTCATTTCAGGCTCTTCCTTTTTACCTTGGCCCCACTCGCCTTCTGCGGGCACCTCGGCGGGCAGATCTTGCAACTCGATCGGCTCAAAGCCCACTACCTGGTCAATTTCGCGGATTTCGTACGCTGGAATGGTCAAACGAAAAACGACGGAGTCACTATCGGCGTTTTCAACGACGATGATCTCGAATGGGAACTCAGGAAGTTGACAAACGAAATGAGTGATGGCCGGGCCATCAATGTGATTGGAATAAATGGAACCGGAAAAGCTCAACTTGAAAACATCGACATCCTTTTCGCAGGAGCCGGAAGAGCGAAAGCTTGGAGATCACTGAAAGAGCATTGCAACGGTTTGAATATCCTTCTCGTTGGAGAGGATCGGAATTTCCTCAAGAACGGAGGGGCAATACAATTTACTTTTCGAAAAAATCGGCTACGGTTTTACGCTGATCAGGCGAATGCCAACTCGCTGGGAATTCAATTGAGCTCGAAGCTCCTAGAACTCGCCGCAGAACAACCAAAATGACCGACTCCAATAGTCTCGCGAGAACGTTCAACAACTTGCCGATATCACGCAAGATTCTCGCTATTACGTTTGTTTCGAGCTTCTTAACGCTCTTCCTGCTCTGCTCCTTGTCGTTTCTTCGCGAGAGAGAATCCTATTTTGAGAAGAAAATGAGCAGTCTCGATACTTTGGCCCGAATCCTAGAGAGCAATACGATAGCCGCCCTCAGGTTCGACGATAAGCATATTGCCAAACAATACGTCGACACCTTCCAGCTCGAATCTGATATAGAAAGTGTATGCATTTTCACGGAGGAAGGAGATGTGTTTGCCCACTATTCTCGTACTCCGGGAGGCCCTCCCTCCATTTTCCCAGCTAGCCTGGGAGAGTTTCGAGAAGGAAACCGCATCTTCTATGCAACCGATGTCGCCTCCAACGGAAGCTTGCTAGGAAAAATTGTTATAGAGATAAACACGGACTCCCTCAAGGCAGCAACCTGGAAACTACTGTGGACCAATGTCTTGTTTTTCATAGGAGGACTCGCTATCACCAGCGCACTCGCATCAAGGCTTCAAAAGGTAATCACCTCGCCAATTAATGAGTTGGTAGACGTTACGCGAAACATCGCATCGGAACACCGCTTCGACGCAAAAGCCGTCAAGCGATACAATGACGAAATCGGATCGCTCGCAGACAGCGTCAACAACATGCTTGAAACGATACGGATTCGGGACGAGTCACTGCGTCGGATCAACGTCAATCTAGAGCAAACCGTTGAGAAGCGTACAAGAGACCTAAACGAACGCAACAAGTCGCTCCGAAAGGCCATTGACGCGGCCCAGGCTGCCGCAAAAGCGAAAAGCGTCTTTCTTGCGACGACAAGCCATGAGCTACGGACTCCTTTGAATCCGATAATTGGATACGTTGATCGATTGTTGGAGAAATCTAACGATCTCGAAAGCACCCATGAGCTTGAGATTATCAAACAGTCTGCCGAATTGCTTCTGCGACTCATTGACGACATCCTTGACTTTACCCGAGTTGAGCGAGGGGACATTCGACTGCAGAAGAAGGTTATCAATCTTCAGAAATGTTGCTCGGACGTGGTATATCTCATGCGAGAGGAGGCGAAGAGCAAACAGTTGGACCTCGAGTTCAAATTCGAACTGCCCGACGGTTACTCACCCGATCAAGCAGTCATGTTCGAGTCAGACGAAGTCAGACTTAAGCAGGTTGTTTTCAACCTCATTGGAAATGCGATAAAGTTCACCCATAAAGGCAAGATCACCATCAGTACGCAAATCCAGGGAATCGAGAATGACTCCGGCAAGCTCTGTATTCGAGTTGAAGACACCGGAATCGGAATTAGCGAGAATGATATCAATAAACTCTTCAAACCCTTCTCGCAAGTAGACTCTGGCTTGAACCGTCAATACAGCGGTATGGGACTCGGGCTAGCCATTAGCCGTTCATTCGTCGAAGCCATGGGAGGGGTCATCAATTGCTCGAGTATCGAAGGGAAAGGAAGTGTCTTTTGGTTTGAAATACCAATCGTACTGAAAGGCCAGGTAGAGCAAACACAAACACTAATCCAATCCTTCAACCACAGAGTGGCTGCCACCGACAGTCAATCGGTGCTGCTTGTGGATGATGAGCGTGTGAATCGAGAACTGGGAGCCTCCATGATTCGAAGCCTCGGGTTCCATGTCGTTTGCGCAAAGGATGGTTTCGAAGCCCTCGACTTATCGGGCAAGCACGATTTTGGACTGATACTAATGGACATCCGAATGCCTCGGCTGGATGGATTCAGCACGGCCGAAGCCATTCGCGATCGACAGAAAAAAGAGCCCCCCACGCCAATTATTGCCCTTTCAGCCCACATTACCCGTCAAGATGAAGAGCGGTGCCAGAAAGTAGGAATCAATGACTACCTTCAGAAACCTCTGAAGATTCAAGTTTTGAACGAGTTTCTAAAAAAGTGGCTAGTCGTTCAACCGAGCTAGCCACTGCGGGACTTGAGATTGCAGATTCCTTTCTCTCGTTTCGCTCTATTTTCGCTGGAGTACCAACAACGGAAATCCCGCTCTGGATCTACCAGGTTCGGTCTTTCATGTAGGCATCCAACTCAGCCCGGGACATGGGCAACTGGTCTGGATTTCTGTCCAACCATTTCAAAAAGTCATTCTTGATCTCATCGGTCCACTCATTGTCCATTTGTCCACTGTTGTACTTACCGGACTTCAGCATTTCATAGCCGAACGCATCGCGAATGGCAATAAACTCGGCAGTTACAATCACCTTCTCCGCCATGTGCGCCGGAATGAACAAGACCCCTTCACGCTCAGAGATCACCAAATCTCCGGGCAAGCAGATAGCTTTGCCGATTCGGATTGGCGTATTCAATCCCATCAGTACAACATCTTCGAGAAAAGTCGGATCAAAATCACGAACGAACGCATTGAAGCCCTCGATCTGCGCCATTCCACTCAGATCCCTTGCCGATCCGTCAAAGATAACGCCCGTCCCGGTTTTCGCGAAAATGGCAGTGGCCAAACTGTCTCCAATGAGCGTCCCTTGGGCGATCTTTCCAAAACAGTCTGCAACGTAGACATCATCTTTCCCAAGCATTTGAATGGGCCACGAATTGCTGTTTCCGGAACGGCCTTGCTGGTGTCCCCTACTTACGATGCGTTCTTCGATGTCAGGCCGACTGGGCATATAGTGTGCCGTCAACGCCCGTCCAACTACCGGAACATCATCATGAATCATCTTCCAGTTTCCCTCAAATTGAGAGGAGTAGCCTTCATTGTACAAGACCACCCAAGCCTCTTCGATTCCGATATTCCGGGCTCGGCGTAGTAGGTCATCTGATACCTTAGGTCGCCCATCTTCAAACCGCTCCCCTTTCCAGGCTGAAGTAAGGAAAATCAATTCCTCTTTCGGCAGGGTTTGGCCAAACGCGACTATAGGAGCCAGCAGAATCGAGCCCAGGAGCAAGTGGAGCAAAGCATTTCTTTTCATTCGTCTATTCATATTCAATATCTAATTACACATGATTTTATTTTCAGAACACCATCTACGCGTCCCATTCCGTCGTAGACGGAAAAATCCGCTTGTCCGCAGGATGAAGCACTTTCTTAATGCCCTCCATATCGAGCTCCAGTCCCAGTCCCGGAGCGTCAGGCACAGTTGCAAGTCCCTTTGAAATAAACGGCTGCCCCGTTACCAGGCGGGCCATACTGTTCCACTCAGGAATCTCCTCGTTCTCTGGATGGTATTCCAAAACGCTAATGTTTTCTGTAGCAGCGGCGCAATGCACATTGGCCATGAAGGAAACCGGAGTTCCCGCGTAATGCAATGCGGCTCCAACTCCTTTGTCTTGCGCGTAGTCCGCGATCTTTTTCGTTTCCAGAATACCGCCCGCCGTTGCCATGTCAGGGTGCACCACATCGACCGAACCCGTGTCGCACAGCATCTGAAAGTACTCCCGCCCAAAAACGTTCTCTCCAGAAGCCACGGGCGTTTCGATTGCTTCCCGCACTGCCTTGAGTTGATCCGGCTTGGTCCATGAAACCGGCTCCTCCATCCAAGCGAGCTGGGCGGGGGCGAGTGCCCTTCCAAGGCGAATGGCGTCATTCTCGTTCCTTGGTCCAAAGTGGTCGGCCGAAATGGGGATCTCCGGGCCCACGAATTCGCGCACCATGCTCAAGTAGTCCGCGATTCCCTGAATCCCCCTATCCGTGAGTTGTCGCCCGTAAGCGTTCAC
>JAUHWE010000423.1 GCA_030424825.1 Verrucomicrobiia bacterium | reverse complement strand
GGTCTCCGACGGGCTTACCAAATTGAGTGATAATCGCTTGCTTGGTCTCTGGTACCGTGTACGCCGAAGCGAATAACACGATAACACCGGCAAGGAGGAGAATGATGACTAGAAATCCAGCTAACTTTTTCATTTCGTTTTCGTGTCTATTTCTGGTCGTTGAGTTGGAGAAGCGGCAGAATTTGCTGCGCTTCCGCATCGATAACGATCTTCTTGCCGAGTTTCGGCATCACTTCTTCCATCGTTTCTAAATAAAGACGGCGTTTTGTGACCTCGGGCGCTTTAATGTACTCCGCCAAAATCGCATTGAACCGGGCGACGTCACCTTCCGCCTCGTTCACTCGTTTGAGCGCATATCCCTCGGCGGACTGAATCTTCTGCTCCGCTTCGCCTCGGGCACGCGGCACCACTTTATTGTACTCGCCATTGGAAACGTTGATCATCTGCTCTCGCTCCTGCTGCGCCTGATTCACCTCGTTGAAAGAAGGCTGGACCGGCTGTGGCGGATTGACGTCCTTCAGCTGAACCTGGTCGATACTCAGTCCAAGCTCGTACTTGTCTACAAGCTGCTGCATTTGAGAGAGCGCTTCGCCTTCAATCTCTTGCCGGCCAATCGTGATCACCTCATCCACGGTCCGATCTCCTACCACTGTGCGCATGACGGACTCGGAGATATCCCTGAGGGTGTCCTCGGGCTCTCTCACTTTAAACAGAAATAGCTGTGGATCCCGTACCCGATACTGGACGATCCATTCCACCGTGGCTGCATTCAAGTCTCCTGTCACCATGCTCCGCTCATAGGTGCGTTCGGTCTGAGAAGGATTGAACTGGCTCGGATTGGCCCCCCCACGAGTCGCAAAACCAAACTCCTGCTTAAGCTGCCGCTTTACTTGAACATGAGAGACCCGGTCGATCCCAAAGGGAAACTTGACCCGAAGACCCGGATCAACCGTTTTGATGTACTTGCCAAATCGCAGCACCACCCCTTGGGACTGGGCTTCCACGGTATACAACATCGTGTAAGCGGCCAAAATCAGCGCGAGGGCAACGATCACCCATAAAATTGAGCCCATCCGATCCCTCAGCTCTCTTAGATTGTTCGGTATCTGAAATTCGATATTCTCGCCCATAAGCCCGATACTTTTCAGTTAAGAGAGCCCAACGCAACGCGAATCGAAATGATCTTACCGATGTCGCCCCCCCGCCGCCGGAGGAGTAAAGGAATCGGCACATCCCTTTCACCTCTTGGTGTCGGTCGACCTCTCTAGATACAAGAAGAGCCGACGATCTGAGATCGTCGGCCCAGGAATCCAACTCTTGTATGTGAGAAAAAGTCCCCAAAGAATATAGCCTGCTGTTACCCTAGCTGTCTCCGAAGAGACGATTCAATGGTTTCTTAAACCCGCCACAAAGGTACACTATTCTAGAATTTTGTCTATCAGTGCCGCTGGCAGTTCATCCTAGTAATTAGTACGTAGGATTAAATTCAATACCTACAGAAGGGGGCAAACACCGGATTCGAGACTCTCAATTGAGCCTCATAACTCAAGCGTCACCCCCTTCCCGATTCTAACGAATCGCCAACTGATCTAGAAAAGGACTTGACCTGATCAAAATCAGTTCGATGTATAAGCACTCAATTCTATCGCGGGTGTAGTTTAGTGGTAGAACCCCAGCCTTCCAAGCTGGTTGCGTCAGTTCGATTCTGTCCACCCGCACCATTTTTCGCTAGAGCGGAACAAGGAACTTGAGAACCCCCCATTCGCCAGCCAACCGAGGGATAGCCGGGGACGGGCGCGAACAAGCTCTGGGTTTTTAAAGAAATGGCATAATGGCCTAAATCCCGTTTTTAGCCTTGTTTCAGTCCGTAGCATTGGCTCCTCTGAGAGCCAACATATGAAAAAGGCTCTAATAACAGGAATCACTGGACAGGACGGCTCGTATTTGGCGGAACTGCTCCTCGCTAAAGGTTACGAAGTACATGGCGTCATTCGAAGAGCTTCCACCTTCAATACGGCCCGGATCGACCACCTGTATCAAGATCCACACATCAATGGAGTAAAGCTGTTTCTTCACTATGGCGATCTCGCCGATTCGGTGCAAATGGTGAAGCTGCTGTACGACCTGCAGCCAGATGAGATTTACAATCTGGGTGCCCAAAGCCACGTCCGAGTTTCGTTCGACGTTCCCGAGTATACGGGCGACGTTGTAGGTGTCGGAGCGGTTCGCATTTTGGAGGCGATCAGAGAGGCCAAACTGGTCGACAGGGTTCGTTTTTACCAGGCGTCTTCTTCTGAAATGTTCGGCAAAGTACAGGAAGTGCCACAAACAGAAACCACTCCGTTTTGGCCAAGATCACCGTACGGATGCGCAAAAATGTATGCCCATTGGCTCACCGTCAATTATCGCGAGTCCTATAATCTCTACGCTTGCAGCGGCATTCTCTTCAACCACGAGTCTCCTAGACGTGGCGAAACGTTCGTGACCCGGAAAATCACTAGAGCTGCCACTCGTATAAAGCTGGGGCTTCAAGAAAAACTGTATCTTGGCAATTTGGACGCTCAACGCGACTGGGGCTACGCTAAAGAATATGTCGAAATGATGTGGCTGATGCTGCGGCAAGAGAATCCCGATGATGACGTTATCGCTACCAACGAAACTCATTCCGTTAAAGACTTTGTAATCGAGACCTTTAATCACCTCAACCTTGATTGGGAAAGGTATGTGGAATACGATGACCGCTATGAAAGACCCGCAGAAGTGGATCTTTTAATCGGAGATCCTGCCAAGGCGAAAAAGCAGCTCGGATGGGAGCCAAAGGTCAAATTCAAAGAGCTCGTAGAGATCATGGTAAAGGCCGATCTGAAGCTAGCGAGTGACGAGGCAAAGATAAAAGAAGCCCTAGCGTAGTCGCAAGAACCGGAATAATGGAATCCACACATTAGGCAAATTGCTGTGAACCGCTCATCGAAAATATACGTCGCAGGCCACAAAGGGATGGTTGGTTCTGGAGTTATTCGCCGTTTGATATCACTAGGGTACGAAAACATCATAACACGTGATCGCACTGAGTTAGATTTAACCAATCAAGTATCGGTCGGGAAATTCTTTGCCAGAGAAAAACCCGAAGTGGTGATTATGGCCGCCGCAAAAGTGGGAGGTATCCATGCAAACGATACCTATCCTGCTTCATTTTTATACGACAATCTTGCGATTGCTACAAACACAGTAAACTCGGCGTTTGAGGCAGGCACAGCACGATTTCTTTTTTTAGGCAGTTCCTGTATCTACCCTAAATTCACTTCTCAGCCAATAAAAGAAAGTTCGCTTCTTTCGAGTACGCTAGAACCGACCAACGAAGCTTACGCAATTGCAAAAATTGCAGGCCTCAAACTCTGCGAGTATTACCGAAAACAATACGGAGTCTTATTTCATTCACTAATGCCCACCAACCTCTATGGTCAAGGCGACAACTACCACCCAGAGAATTCCCATCTTTTGCCCGCATTGATCAGGAGATTTCACGAAGCCAAGCTAGCGAATCAGGAATCTGTGACGATCTGGGGGACTGGCTCCCCTCGTAGAGAATTAATGAATGTTGATGACTTAGCTGAAGCAATTACTCATGTACTGAGTCTCGAGAATCCACCCAATCTCATTAATGCAGGAACCGGCATTGACCATAGTATCATGGAGATCGCTGAATTTGTGAAACGGACCGTTGGATTTGAAGGAGACATTAAAACAGATCCAAACAAGCCCGATGGAACGCCACGCAAGCTGCTTGACGTCAGCTTATTGAAAAAGCATGGCTGGTCATCGAAAATCCCACTGGAAAAGGGCATTGAGACAACCTATGCACTTTTTCGCCAAGAGATGAAGGATGGTTTGCTCAGAACTGTTTAAGATCTTTTTGGTAAGATGTCTCAATCAAAGGAGCTTATAAAATCTTCGAACGTTTATTTCGTCAGAATTTAGACCCTAGTACCATTTAGTTTCAACTAAGCCCAATTTGGTTCGACTTCATCTTGATACTCCTATCGCTAGCCAGATAGAATGCCTAATTGTGAAAAAAAAGTTCTGATTACTGGAATAGGTGGGCAAGACGGCTATTTCCTCGCGAAGCTACTCGTTAATCGAGGTTATGAGATCCATGGTCTGATTCGGGAAAATTCTAAACACGGGATTGGATCTCTTCAATGCCTCGACGAGTATCAGCGATCGAAAGTTTCTCTGCATGAGTCTACTGTCGTCAACAAAGAGTTCATTGATAGCCTCATCGCAAAATACACTTTCGACGAAATCTATCATCTGGCAGCTCAAAGCTCAGTAGCTCAAAGTATTCAACATCCTCGAGAAACCATCGAAACCAACGTTCTCGGTTTGACAAATATTGCAACGTCCATTCGAGACCGATCACCGCAATCTAAACTCCTCTTTACCGGCAGCTCCGAAATGTTTGGCGACATCACTTCTGGGAAGCAATCAGAGACCACCCCCGCCCAACCCCAAAGCCCCTATGGCCTGACCAAGGAATTCGGATACCAGCTAGTGAGAACCTACCGCAAGCACTACGGAATTTGGGCTTCAACGGCAATTCTGTTTAACCACGAAAGCGAATTTCGAGGAGACCAGTTTGTCACCAAAAAAATCGTTCGGTCGGTCGTACGAATCGCCTCGGGCTCTGACGAAATACTTTCTCTAGGGAACATATACGCAAAACGAGATTGGGGGTACGCCGGCGACTACATGGACGGCGTTATGCGCATAATGGAAATGAGCGAACCCGACGACTACGTATTCGCTACAGGTGAGCTACATTCAGTTAAGGACTTCGTGAATACCGCGTTTAGTCAGGTAGGGATTGAACTCGACTGGTCAGGAGAGGGCCTAGATGAAATCGCTCGAAATCGCTCTTCCCAAAAGGTTGTCGTTAAAATCAACGCGCACTTTTACCGC
>JAUHWE010000422.1 GCA_030424825.1 Verrucomicrobiia bacterium | reverse complement strand
TAGCCCTAGGCGCAGGTCGACTTTCGGACTTCGAGCTTGAACAAGTCTGCCTTCGCGCAAGTCTACGAGGCCTGTGAACCTGATTCATCGGTATATTTTCAAGGGAGCGTTTGTGACGAGTATGGGTGCCGTGGCCATGTTCGCGTTTCTGCTTCTGATGGGCGCGGTGGTCAAGGACATGCTCGACCTGCTCGCGGAAGGCCACATGACCATCCCGATTTTCCTGAGGCTGATCCAGCTGCGGTTTCCGGATTTGCTCGTTTACGCGCTTCCAGTTGGCCTGTTGACCGGGATTCTACTGACCATGGGACGACTCTCAGCCCAGAATGAAGTGACGGCCCTTCGGTCTGCCGGTGTGAGCATTTTCCGGCTTTCGAGTTCTGTCATTATTTTTGCGATACTGGGTGCGGTAGCTTCGTTGCTAGTCAACTTTTACTATGGGCCTCGGGCCATGGCTTCCTTCCGTCAGGAAAAAGAGGCGATCATTCAGAAGAACCCGCTCAGCTTCATTCAAGAGAAGACGTTCGTGCGAGGCTTTTCCGGCCTGGTCATTTACGTAGGGCAGAAAAACGGGGACGAGCTGCAGGACCTTTGGATTTGGCAGCTGGATGATGAGAATCGAGTCAAACAGTTCATCCGGGCGGAGTCGGGGGAGGTCCGGTACAACCAGGACCAGAACACGCTGGTGCTGGTACCCTACCGAGGTTCGTTCGAAGCGCGTGATCCGGATTCTCCGGAAGATTTCAGGAAAGTACGCACTGCCTTGTCTTTTGAAACGACCAGCTTGGTTCTGCCGCTTGATGAGATCTTTGGGAAGGTCACGTTTCAAAAGAAACTGAAATGGATGACTTTTCAGGAATTGCAGGGTGTGGAATCGGATGCCCGACGTGAAATGAGTTCAACGAATCCGGAAATTCGCGAATCGGGCGAAGAGCGGTATTACAAGGCGAAGATGGCTTTCCATGAGAAGTTTGCTATGGGCTTCTCTGTTATTTCATTCGCAATGATCGGGGTTCCTCTCGGAATTCGAAGTTCGCGATCAGAGACTTCGGCGAATCTGTTTCTCGCTATGGGATTGGCGCTAGGCTACTACATCATGATGATGTCAATCAGCTGGATGGATGGTTTGCATCAGTACCGGCCCGATTTGCTTTTCTGGATACCGAATTTCGTCTACCAAGGGATCGGCTGCTGGCTTTTCATTAGAAGCGATCGCGGGAAAAAATCGAAGGACGTACCGACTGGTCTGCCAACGGCACGAGCTAAGAAATAGGCACAGGCTTTGGCGATGTGGTTAAGGTCGCCTCAGCTTAGTGTTTGGATGAGGTAAGCCAGATTGAAGACGCCATACTTATGGGTTTTCCTGTTGCCGCTTTGGGGAATCGTCTCCAGAGAGCCTTTCATGGAAATCGATTTTGAATCTGTAACGGCTTTAGAGCGCTATCAGTTTTTGACGCACACAGTGGTACCGCGTCCAATCGCATGGGTCACTACGGTTAATTCCGAGGGAAAGGTGAATGCGGCGCCTTTCAGTTTCTTTAATGTATTTGGGTCGAACCCAGCGGTGGTGGCACTCGGCGTTGGAACCCGAAGCGATGATTCACCTAAAGACACGGTCCGGAATATTTCCGACAATGGCGAGTTTGTCATCAATATGGTCACTGAGAAGCTTGCCGCACAAATGGTGCAAACGTCTGCCGAGTATGCGCACGGAGAAAGCGAGCTGGATGCGGTTGGCTTGTCGACGACTCCCTCGGTTGCGGTCGCTCCGCCGCGAATTGCAGAGTCACCGCTTCACTTGGAGTGCCGGAAGCTCTCGATCCAGGAAATTGGGGCCAATCGACTTATATTGGGAACAGTGATTCATGGAGGGGTGGACGATGCTTTTTACGATGTCACCTCAAAGCGGATACTAACGGAGAAGATTAGCCCTATTGGGCGTATGCATGGTCCCGCTGGCTATACCCGCACGGGAGATCTTTTCGAGATCGAAAGACCCTGATTTGATTTTGGATCCACCGTTCTGTGTCAGAAAACTCGATAGTCTACTACGACGCCCACTGTCACTTGCAGGATGATCGACTGTCTGCGTGGCTGGACCAAAATCGCGACTCGATGCAAGCGGGAAGCGTACGGAGGTGGGTCGCTAATGGGACGCAACCCAGTGATTGGGAGAGCGTTTTGGAATTGGGAAGGCAATTTGGAAGCGTGATTCCCTCTATTGGCCTTCATCCTTGGTATGTGAATACGGTAGGTAAAGGATGGAAAGAAACGTTAGAGAAATATGTCGATTCAACAAAGTGCGTCGTTGGTGAAATCGGGCTGGACCGGTGGATTGATGACTACGATATCGACGCTCAAACAGACGCGTTCGTTTTCCAATATCGATTGGCCCGAAAACAGGGGAGACCGGTTTCGATCCACTGTTTGCGTGCTTGGGGGCTCCTTCTGGAATTGCTGGAGAAGGAGGGCGTTAGTGAAGCCGGATTTTTGCTCCACTCTTACGGAGGACCCAAAGAATTGGTAGAAGCATTCGTCGCGCTCGGAGCGCGATTTTCTTTCTCGGGCTATTTTGCGCTAGAGAACCAACAGAGAAAGCGGGATGCCTTCCTTGCGGTTCCGGGGGATCGATTGCTGATTGAAACGGATGCGCCCGACATGTTAGGGCCTGAATCGGTTCGAGCGGAATTGATTTCTGATCTTTCGGGAAAGGCGATTAATTCACCTCGTAACCTTATCAGAATCTATGATTACGTCGCGGAGATGAAAGGGGTGTCCGTGGAGGAACTCGCTCGGATTGTGGAATCTAATTTCAAGGAGCTTTTCGGTAAATGGGAAAACTAGCCGCAGTTGGGTGCTATGTCTATTGGGGGCTAATTGTCTTTTACTGGACTTGGCTGGACAAAGTGGAGTCTCAGGAACTTTTGATGTATCGGGTCGTCTGGACCCTCATCGCCATTGTGATAATCATGTATTTCCGAGGAAGTTTGCCGGAGTACGCCAAAGCCTTTCGCGATCGGAAAATTCTAAAGTGGCACGTTGTCGGGGCGGCGCTTTTAGCTCTCAACTGGTACTTGTTTGTATTAGGAGTGACCAATGGCCGAATAACGGACGCTAGCCTCGGGTATTTTTTGTGCCCTTTTGTAACGGTATTTTGGGGGCGCATTTTTGAAAAGGAATCCCTGAATTTGCTTCAGCTGTTTGCGATCGTTTTGGCTGGGCTCGGTGTGGGCCGGCTCGCGTTTGATATGGATGACTTTCCGTACATCGCTACGGGAATTGCGCTCACCTGGGGCACATACAGCGTGGTGAAAAAGCGATCGAGGCTCGGCGTATTTTCCAGCCTAGGGATGGAGATGACCCTTTTGGCGCCGTTTGCGCTGGCTGCTCTATTATGGTTAGGAAGCCGAGGAGATCTGGTTTGGGGGACGCTTGGTGCGGGCTATGATTGGCTCATCGTATCGACAGGTGTGGCAACGCTGACTCCTCTGCTTCTGTACAGCTATGCCGTGCGTCGTGTTTCCCTTACTACGATGGGGCTGTTGCAATATATCATGCCCACGATGGCTCTGTTGATTGCGGTCTTTGCGTTTGGAGAGGAATTCGACAATGTACGCTTGTTTGCCTTTTCCTTTATTTGGATTGGCTTAGCGATATATGGATACGACAGTATTCGCAATCGTACCGCTCTCCCAGTTGTGAATCGGTAAGGAACTTGGCGACTCGTATTAGGGGAAAGTGGCAATGATAGGGCTCGACGGCCCGGCGAGCCGTATTGAGAGTTTCTTGATGTGACTAACGCGGCGTAGCGCAAGCGCTAGACCTACGATCTCTACGGCTCGCTGGGCCGTCGACCCCACGCAAAATACGCTAGTCCCGTTCTTAGATCAGGCTTCTTAGGTCGCTTAGTCCTATCTTGGTGTTGTTGGCTTCGCTCGCTTCAAAAATTTCCTCTAGCAGCTTCCTTTTAGAGTTTTGCATCTCCAGGACCCGTTCTTCGACGGAATCGGAAACGATTAGCTTATAGCTCGTGACGACTTTGGTTTGGCCGATGCGATGGGCTCGGTCGGTGGCTTGGGCTTCAGCGGCCGGATTCCACCATGGGTCAAAGTGGATCACCGTATCCGCTCCCGTCAAATTGAGCCCCACGCCGCCCGCTTTGAGGGAAATTAGAAATACGGGTATCGATTCATTGTTCTGGAAACGATCCACTTCACCCATTCGGTTTCGGGTGGATCCATCCAGATAGCAGTATTCAATTTCCTGGGAATCAAGTTCCTTGCGAAGGAGCGTTAGAATCGAAACGAACTGGGAGAATACGAGGACGCGATGTCCGCCGTCAATTGACTCCTCTAGGAGTTCGAAGAAGTTCGAACGTTTGGCAGAACTATCAGAATCCATATCGCTTTCCAGGAGTCGAGGATCGCAGCAGATCTGACGCAAACGCAACAGCTGGGTGAGCGTTTTCATCCGGATAGCTCCCTCGGAAGCGCCAGATTTTTCGAGCTGTGACAACTCGGATTCGGCGGACTTTCGGGTCCGCTCGTAGAGTCGTTTCTGTTCCGCCGTCATTTCGACGAAAACAACGTGCTCTAGTTTTTCAGGGAGTTCAGGAGCTACGATAGCCTTCGAACGTCTTAGAATGTAAGGAGTCGCTTGTTCCTGGATCCTTTTCTCGTGCCATTTGCGGTCGTCACCTCTTGCGTCTTTAGGAATTCCCTTCCATCCCCCTGGGAGGATGAAATCGAGCAGCGACATCAAATCCTGAATACTGTTTTCCACGGGAGTACCTGTTAGGAGGAAGCGTCCTCGTGACCTAAGACTTAGTAGGGCTTTCGCATTCTGGGTCCGACGGTTTTTGATATGCTGGGCCTCGTCTGCGAAGATGCAGCGAAAGTCGATCTCCGCGAATAAGGCCTGGTCTCGTATGAGGGTGCCGTAGGAAGTGATGACTAGGTCTGT
>JAUHWE010000421.1 GCA_030424825.1 Verrucomicrobiia bacterium | reverse complement strand
ATTTCATTCGCCCAAAGGAAGAAGCTTCCCCAAGAAGACTCTCGTTTTGTATTCGTACGCAGTTTGGGTTATCCTGGTACTGCCATGCAAACCATAGACGCGCTAAAGAGCGGATCGAGAGACCTGTCCCAAAAGGATTCCGCTCAAGCGATTATTTCCCGGCTTACGGATGATGAAAAAGCGAAACTCGCTATCTGCTCATTACCCGACACCATTCATTCCGACGAGTTCGACGCGGTTGTCGGCTCCCAGAAATCTCGTGAAATAATCCAATGGCTCACTGCTGTTCCAGGTATACCGCTACAGATTCTTAATAACGGAGAAAGCTACTCGCTCCCTGACGAATTTCGACTGACCGCTATTAGCTCCATCAGTGAAAGTTCAGAATTTCGGGCAGCCGAAAGCAAGTGGCTACCTTATGCCCGGCTTCTCCGGAACGTTTCGGAAAAATCCGATCGAGCTAAGCTCTACTACGTAGCAGGGCTAAATTGGATTGATGGAGATCGGCATAAGGACTTATTTGAAGAACAGGCAGAATACGTATCCGAATTTATAGATACAAACGAAGACTACTTCGCCAAACAGAAAAAATACGCCCATATTTCCGAAAGGATTCACAAAGATCTCTTAGAGACCGCAACCAATCTCCACCACGACGGAATTGCGGTCATCAAGCCCAGAGTCGAAGTAATCTGGAAACAACGCCAGGAATGGCTCAATGAGCGCATCGAAGATCTAGACAAATCACTGAAAGTCGTACAAGAAAGACTACAAGTGCTCCAAGGGAAACACTCTCATGTGAGCATTTTGCTGAAGCGCTTTCAGAGCAACGGAACCCCGGTTCCCAGCGCCCCTGAAAAAGGACTGGAAAATGGAAAAAACGGACTCTACATAGGTATGCTTCTCTCGCTTTCCACGATATTGGCAATATACGGAGCTTCTCAAAGTTCTCCTCAGAACGTAATCAGTTTCCTAGGAGCCTTTGCTTCATTCGTATCCAGTTTCCTCCTCATTCCAGGATGGAAACTACAACGAGCCGCGAAAGAATCCGTCAAACGATCCAAAATCAAAAACTCACCGGAATATCTCCGTAAGGAAAATGCCGAATTGATCCAGCAAATTCAGGAAAACGAATCCGCCTTTGACGAATTAAGCCGTGAGATTGCAATCGCCAAAGAAGATCTAAAGTTTGAATACGTATAAAACTCTAATCAAGAGCGATACGAAGTACTGAGGTATCGGCTCCTCGAGCGACGAGCATTACGAAATCATTTTTGCTATCGTCGGATTCCAGTCTTTCGAGTATCGATACGGCCTGGCTAAAGTTTTCGATGGGGGTCCCGTCAATTTCTTTAATGAGATCTCCATTCTGTGATCCTCCTGTGTGAGCGTTACTATTGGGTTTGACGAAACTGACAATGACTCCTGGAACCTCATCTAACTCGAGATCCAACTTCATCGACACGTTGTCATAGACAACAAACTCGCGAACGGTTATACCCATTTTCTCAAAGTAATTTCTTTCTGCTTGTCGCACCGGTTTCGGAGATTGTTCCAGCACCACTTCGATCTCCATCGCATCTCCTCCTCTGGAAATTCCCAATCGCATGGTTTCCCCAATCGCCTTCCCAGCAATCTGCTGTTCGAAATCCGCGACCACAACTCGACGCGGTGTATACCGCTTGAGAGGAACCCCGTCCACCGATACCACCATATCTCGCTCAACGAGCCCCGCTTTGGCCGCCGGACTTCCTTTGAGTATTTGGCTGATCGAAATTGCTGCCTGATCTCCAAGCCCCATCAGCTCCGCGACTTCGTCATCAATCGTTTGCAATCCAACGACACCCAGCCAGGTCATGTCATTAGTATCTGGCGACTCAGGTATACTTCCAAGGGATTTGACCAATTCAGACGCGACGTAAAAGGTTGTCGTCTGGTCAGGCTTTCGAAGGTAAGCCTGATATCGACGTCCCTCGATCGTCAGATACCGCTCCATGTTCAAAGCGCTACTTCCCCATCCCGCTAACGCCCCGTCATTTGTAAACAAGAGAGAACCGGGACTGGTAATTTCACTGGTAGCAAATCCCACCGTTTCCGGAAGCTTCTGAATTGTCGAAACCTCCGCCCTCATAAAATAGGGAGTATAGTCCATATCTTTCATCGCCACTCCGATCCCCCACAATGGCTGCCCCTTTTTCAGGTTCGCCAAAGGGTAATCAGTCACCGGTTTTAATTGGTCATGGAGCCCTTCCGCCGTTTGAACATAGTGCCAACCATGCCGCCGATCGCTTCCTAAATATGTCGCGTCATGCGAATCGGACTCGCCCAAAAGGTAGACTTTAAATTCCTTGAGTTTATCAACCGGTACCCAATTCGGCACGGCGGACGCGGGTAGCTGAACCACCCCTTCGGAATTGATAACAATCCCATTAACCGTCATCGGCCTTCGATCGACTTCCGTTTCTACAAAAAATTCGACTACCAGAACGGAGCGCGACCTTTCGTCGAAAAGTTCGTCTAAAGCCGGAGCGCCACTAGTCTCTGAAATAACTAAACTGAGCCATCCCAAGACAGCGATTGAACTTAAAAACCTTTTTGTCATAAAAAAACCCTACGGTTTAATCACCTTGTAAGAAACTGTGCGATTTCGCTGGGTCTCCATGAGAAGCGCATCCGGATTCGAATCAAATTCATCGTATATTTCCTTCAAGTCCGCGAGACCTACTAATTCCGATTGATTTACCTTTGAAATCACATCCCCTCTACGCAAACCCGCTTTCTCCGCTGGAAACGCCGATTGTGTCCCGATCACCACGACGCCATCATCCGACTGAAGCTGCAATTCCCGAGCAAAAGTCCTCGAAACCTCTCGAACGGTCAGTCCCCATTTCTCAAAGGCCCATTCTTCACCCACACGACTTTCGAGCCTTTCGGTTTCAACTTTGACAGTAAGCGTATTCTCTCCTCGTTTCAACTCGAGCAGGAGAGTTGACCCCACAGCATAATTGGCGATCAAATTCCGAATCGGCGGAATTTGCTCGGGAAACCGTCCATCAAGCTTTCTCCCATCGATGGACAGGACGATATCGCTGGCCCGAATCCCAGCTAAGGCTGCCGGTGAGCCTGGATCAACGCTGTTGATCAGCATCCCTTGATTCGCTTCCAATGAGTAAAACCCTTCCATATCCTGCAGAAAACCGGGTGACAATCCAATGTAGCTGCGTTCGACTTCACCATTCGCTTCCAAAGCTTCCATGACCTGACGGGCTGTCTTTTCAGGAATCGCAAATCCCAAATTGTCGGCACCTAAATAAGTTCGTGTGTTAATTCCCACTACGCGACCCGTGCCATCTACCAGAGGACCCCCACTATTGCCCGGGTTGATCGCTGCGTCGGTTTGCAGCCAGGTATTGAAAAATCCCGTCTCATAGCCCCGGATTCCAGAAGGGTCATGATAGTAGCGATCCTTGTTTGAGATGATCCCTTTGGTCACCGTTCGCGACAACCCGTGGGGCGTTCCCACCGCGAATACCGTCTGACCGGGCTTGAGATTGTCAGACTTCCCAAATCGAGCCACGGAAAACCCGAGCTTGCGCTTTTCGACATCCACCATGTCCAGACGCAGCAGCGCCAAATCGGTCCAGTGGTCCCAGCCAAGCAGCTCAGCTCGCACGCGTTCTAAACTAGCCAAAGTCACCCAGATATCCACCGCCTGCGGGCTGACCACGTGCGCATTAGTAAGCACGAGTCCCTCCTTGGAAAGAATAACTCCTGAGCCCACTCCCGACACCAATCTAGCCGAGCCACCAGTGAACGTCGTTTCCCGCACGTCAATCCGAACCACCGCTTCCAGCAGACGATCAAAAGAGGCTCCTGCTCTCGCCAGCGAAGGCACTAGAGCAACTAGAAACACGAGGCTTCCGAGACCTACAATAAATTTCCCTTTTTTAAGCATGGTTGACGGGGGTAGCATTTTCACCAACATATCGTCCTTTTTCCAAGAAAATGGCCTCAAATAGACCAGAATACAACTTTTCCGAAATCGAATCTACCTGGCAGAAATACTGGGAAGACCGCAAGACCTTTGCGACGACAAACGAGACCGACAAGGAGAAGTACTACGTTCTCTCCATGTTTCCCTACCCCTCTGGGGCGGGGCTTCATATCGGGCATCCACTCGGGTACACGGGCGCGGATATCCTTGCGCGCTACCAAAGGGCAAAAGGCAAAAACGTGTTGCACCCCATCGGCTGGGACGCCTTCGGTCTGCCAACCGAGCAATACGCGATCAAGACGGGCCGTCATCCACGGCAGACTTCTATCGAACGAATCGCCCATTTTCGAAACCAGCTCAAATCGGTCGGGTATTCCTACGACTACGACCGGGAAGTCGATACCACTGATCCGAACTACTACCGCTGGACCCAATTTATTTTCCTGCAGCTGTTCAAACGCGGCCTCGCCTACGTAGACAAAAGGCCGGTTTGGTGGTGCGAGGAGCTCAAAACCGTCCTTGCCAATGAGGAAGTGGTCGACGGCAAATCCGAGCGCGGGAGTCACCCCGTCGTTCGGCGCAGCCTACGGCAATGGGTCCTCCGCATCACCGCTTATGCCGAGCGGCTCCTTGAAGATCTCAAGGAAATCGATTGGCCCGAATCGACTAAAAAAATGCAGCAAGAGTGGATCGGCAAATCCGTCGGAGCCACAGCTCGCTTCGCCCTGGATGGACTCGATGAGTCTATTGAAATCTACACCACGCGCCCCGATACGCTTCTGGGAGCCACCTACATGGTATTGTCGCCAGAACACCCGCTCGTGGAAAAGCTCGTCTCGGAGGAGAATCGCGACGCCGTTTCGAAGTATATCGAAACCGCTGCGGCTAAAAGCGACCTCGAGAGAACGGATCTAGCGAAAGAAAAGACGGGGGTATTTACGGGATCCTACGCCATTCACCCGCTGACGGGA
>JAUHWE010000420.1 GCA_030424825.1 Verrucomicrobiia bacterium | reverse complement strand
ATTTGGTTATTAGTGAATTCTCCTGAAATATCAGCATTTACGCCGTTGTTCCAGACCTCTTGACCACGACCCGATCCACGAATCGCGCCCCACCAGTCTGCATCCCTGTTAGGGCTCCCTGCCGGGTGCCAGAAGGGTTGTTTCAGATTCAGCATGCCAGCGGTTCCGTTGGCAACCAGGGAGGTGTTGACCATACCCGAACCAACTTCCGCCCAAACTGCCTGAGGCACGAAGATAGCGGGCATGGGTCCGAAATAGGAGCGAGAATAAGGGCCGTTCGCTGCCGTTTCGATCGCATTGTGCGTCGGCTGAACGAGACCTTCCGGGTGGGCAAGTGGATCAAACCAAGGATCCACCATATTCACCAGTGGGAATTGTCGGGGCAGATTCGAATCGATTCTTCCCTGCTCGGTATTTACATTAATGGAAAGCGCCTCGGTCGGTCTCCAACTCAGCGTGGCGAACAAACGTTGGTCTCTCTCAAACGCGGGCCTCTGCTGGAATTTGGTATCCTCCAGCAGTCCGGCTACACGGACGGAAACCTTGTCTTCCACAAGAACTTTCTCCGTATCGAAGGAGCTTCGGTAAGAACCGTAGGAGCCAAAGCGAGCGGTAAGCTCAGTGGCATCTCTAAAAACAGGCGCGATGACGGTCGTGTCGATGATGCCCGCTGGACTTCCCACACCGAACAATATGGAATTCGCACCGCGATTCATCGTCACGCGGTCCACGTTGTAAGAATCCATCGGGAGACTGCTTTCGTACAGGTTCCGCGTCAGCGTCGCAGACGCCAAACCGCGAACCCGTGTGGTCGGACTAAGGGAGTCGAATATCTCCGTAACGGTGTTTTCACCGCTTCGGCCACCTTCGTTGGCGAGATTCCCCAAAGGCCCAATAACCTCCGTGCTGGGCGTGTAAATCAGCAACTCTTTCAAATCGGTGGACTGCGTGTCTTCGAGGAAGTCTTTCGTGACGACTGAAATAGACGCCGCCACATCCTTCAAACTGGTATTCAGGCGGGTTCCTGCTAGGGTCGAGGACGCCGCATAAACTTGGTTGTCAGAGGCATCGATTGCAAAGGGGCTAAGTTCGTAGACTTCGCCATCGTCTTGAGCCTGAACCCCTGAAGAGATACCGAGGGCCGAAAACGCGGCCAGTACGGAAAGCCACTTCACTTTTTGCGGTCGTTCGCCGCAGAGATCGCGCTTTTGCCCGAACTCGGAATGAGCATTCATATTCGTAGTCATGGTTGTTTTTTTGGGTTTGTTGGTAGTTTTGTTTACAGATTAAAAGAAATCGTGACTGACCTATCGCGAATCAACGCGAAAACACCGGGGGTGGACAACGCGAAGAATCGATTGGCTTGGGGCAGTTCGTAACACTGTGGTTTGGATTTAAGAAAAAAGCAGTTCGCCTATAGCTACTATACATTACCTTTTAAGTCATGCAAATAGACAGACGAGGAATCGTTTGTCCTTTTGCATTCGAAAATGCTTCGCTTTTCAACGGAAAAATTTCCGGAATTGATCCAGAGGAATTTTCAGGAATCTGCCCTTCTATTTCCGCTAGCATAATAACCGCAAACCTTTGCACAAAAACACCGGAACATTAGTATTCAAAACGGGTAGATTCCACAAACTATCGAATTGATAACGGCCAAACCGAGAATCTTTTCGCTCTGCATGCTTCACACTTCTCGACCCACCTCCACCGCCGCGGCTTAGGTTACTACCATGCAAATAGCTTGCGATCCCAGTCCAGTAGCGTGACAATCATACCCCATTTCTCTCACCTCCATTCTCCGCGCCCATCCGGGCAGCAGGCGAGTCACACCCGCCGCGTAGGCCGCATTGCTATGATTGTCCTGCACAACAGGCTAATACGTCGATGACCTCCCCCAGAAACCTGATTCATCTCTTCTTAAAATTTATTGTTGCTACGGCCATAAGTCTTGCGTCCCACTCATTAGCGAAGTCGCCCAATATTCTTCTCATTGTATCCGAAGATAATGGACAAGAACTTGGATGCTACGGTGAGCCTTATGTTCAGACACCGAACTTGGACCAACTCGCCTCCGAGGGCGTAATGTTTAAAAATGCCTACGTCGCTCAGGCCGGCTGCAGCCAATCGCGAGCGTCTTTCCTGACTGGTCTCTACCCGCACCAGAACGGGCAAATCGGCTTAGCTACCTGGAAATTTCGCATGTATGATGAGAACACGCCTAATCTCGTCCGAAGCCTAAAAACAGCCGGCTACCGAACAGGCCTCATTGGCAAGCTCCATGTCAACCCGGAGTCGGCATTCCCTTTTGATTTCAAAGCAATCCCTTCCTCCAATTTCAGCCGCAAGGAACTCGATCAATACGCAGCGGAGGCGAGTCGTTTCATGACTACTGGCAAGGAGCCTTTCTTTCTCAGCATCAACTACCCGGATGCCCACCGCCCTTTCACGCCCCAAGTAAATGGTCGCCCCCAAAAGCGGCTCACGGGTGAAGACGTCAAACCGCTCGCCTACTTTGGCATCGACAACCCCGAACTCCGACAGCAAACGGCAGATTACTACAACTGCATGAACCGCCTTGATTCCTATATTGGCGACTTGCTCCAATCACTCGAAGCAACCGGCCAAGCAAACAACACAATCGTTATATACATCGGTGATCATGGTGCTGACATGCTACGCGGCAAGCGCACTTCCTACGAAGGGGGAACCCGAGTTCCCTTTATATTGCGATGGCCAAATACTTCTGAAGAAGGATTAGTTTCGACCGAACTGGTTTCTCTCATCGACATTACGCCCACTCTACTGGAAGCCGTAGGGGCACCTCCAATCCCCAATCTCCCCGGTCACTCCCTTGTTCCCCTGCTGAAAAGCGAGAGTACGAATTGGCGACAATACCTTTTCACTGAATTCCACATCCACTCGGCGCACAACTATTACCCCCAGAGGACCGTCCAGGACAGTCGCTACAAATTGATTCGCAACCTTATGCCCGGACAGGTGAATCCTGGATACGCTTTCACAAATAATCGCTTTTTCGAGAATCTTGCCGCAACGATCCACCATGCCGACGAACCCATTCGCAGTGCCTATCTCAACATGGAACGCCCACCTGTTTACGAACTCTACGATTTGCAGTCCGATCCTTTCGAATTCCACAACTTGGTCAATCGTTCTGAGCACGCTCAAACGCTACAACGGCTGCAGCAAGAGCTCCATCGCTGGCGGGAACGAACCAGCGACCCCTTGCTCAATCACCAAAACGTACTCCGCCTCAAAGCCGAAATCGATGCTTGCCTGGTCGACGGACAGCCCGACAAGTCAACGCTCAACCTGACCTACCCCGACTACTTTTTCGAATGACTAATAGAGGTAGGGCAAGGACCTCCGGGCCTGTCACAAATGCCAATCAATCAACTCATTATTAATCCCAATATAGGGATTTTATAAACCACTGAGGACACAGTTGCACGGAGTAGAATAATAGTCGCAATAGGCTTCTTAACCACACAAAGCACATAAGAGAATGTCTAATAAATCAGAATGCGCTCCTGACACAATCGAATCTATAAATATAGAGCCATAATTGGTCAGCAACTTCTTCGTATCCATCCAATCTCTCCATTCCTTCCTCGTTAAAAAGCAGTGATTACGCTAGCGATTCAACCAACGGGGCACGCCCCTTCGACTCTGCTCAGGGCAGGCCGGAGGTCGTCGCCCTAACTGATTACCCAGCACAAACATCATTCACTAAATGAAGCGGCTTTTCATTCTTCCCTTGGCAATTTTAATTTTTCAATTCGAGGCCCGCAGCGCACCACCTGCGGTGAACCTGCAGTATCCAAACGTCCTTTTCATAGCCGTTGACGACCTTCGTCCGGCACTCGGCTGCTATGGCGACCCGGTTGCCATTACCCCCAACATCGATCGTCTCTCTTCACGGGGCATCACATTCAATCGAGCCTACTGCCAGATCGCCGTGTGCGGTCCCTCGCGACTCTCCCTCCTTTCTGGCCGACGACCCGACACCATCCAAGTTTGGGATCTAAATTCCCACTTTCGCGAGACTCTACCCGATCTGGTAACGCTCCCTCAACACTTCAAAAACAATGGCTATCACACGAGATCGATCGGAAAGATTTTTCACGGAAGCGGGCCGCCCATGAAGGATCCTCCATCATGGACGGAAGCGCCCCTCTACGATTCAGGACGAAAACACGAGTGGCGCTACGCATCTGCAGAGAATAGAGCGGTGGATAAGCTCAAGCGAACCTCGACAGAAGCAGAGGATGTCCCCGATACCACCTTCGTCGATGGCTTAGTTTGCGATGCTGCAGAAGACGCGCTTGCCGCGTTCAAAAAGAAGGGACAACCCTTCTTTCTTGGGGTCGGATTCAGAAAGCCACACCTCCCCTTCGTCGCTCCCAAAAAATACTGGGAACTTTACAAACGAGCGGACATCCCCAAGCCGGTCACTGGATTCCACCCTACAGGAGCTCCTGAGTTCGCCCTCCGAACTTGGAACGAAATTGAAGGCTATACCGACATTCCCCCAAACCTTGATTCAATCCCACCAGGGCAAATCCAGGAGCTTCGCCACGGATACTATGCCTGTATTAGCTATATAGATACTCTGGTCGGTCGCCTCCTTGACAAACTCGACGAACTCGCTCTCACCCAAAACACAATTATCTGCTTTTGGAGCGACCACGGGTTCCATCTAGGCGAACAAGGTCTGTGGACCAAAGCCAACAACTACGAGTTGTCCGCCCGCGTTCCGCTCATCCTATCCGTACCCGGACAAACGCACCAACACCGTGCGTCCAACGCCCTAGTCGAATTGGTAGACCTCTACCCTACACTCGCTGAACTCTGCGGACTTCCACTTTCCTCGAACCTAGAAGGCCTCAGCCTCGTGCCACTTCTAGGGGAGCCAAACCAAAGCTGGAAGACCGCCGTCTTCAATCAG
>JAUHWE010000419.1 GCA_030424825.1 Verrucomicrobiia bacterium | reverse complement strand
CTGCCAACGTATGCGCCACAATTGCGAAATAAGCCGTTGCCTTGTATCCAACTTTATCGATAACGAGGCTGAAAAATATAATGCTGAATGCGAAGGGCCACAGGCCAACCCCTAATATCTGGCCAATTTCGGACTGGGTAAAACCAAATTCCTGTACCAGTTCGCCAACAACGACGGTTCGCAGTCCAAAGAAAAAGGAGGTCGCAACCAGGGCAATAAAACAGGCGGAGAAGAGTTTCTTATTCTCTATTTCTTCATTCATAAGGGGATAGCGGGCTGAGGGAGAGGAGTTGATGGGAAATCGGCCATTCTCTGTAAGGTCTAATTATTTTCAAGTGGAATTCCGATCAAAAGTAGCGCCAGCTTCCAGCCTGCTATCCAACATGAGGCAACAGGCAGGAAACCCACCCCGCTCTACCTAGGCCCCGTTCTTGCGATTCCGCTCTCGAGCTAGGCGCTTCATCTCTGCAAAATCCGGATCTTCCTCAGGAACTTCGTACTGCTTTCTCAGGCGACCGAGCTCCTTCTCCAGCGACTTTACAATACTCGAGTATTCCGGATTAGCATACACATTATTTAGCTCATTGGGGTCTTTTTCAATATCGAATAGCTCCCATTCACCTGTCTGGTAGTAGTGGATCAGCTTTTGCTTTCCATTAGTCACTCCATAATGCCTGGCCACGCTATGTCCTCCTGGAAATTCGTAGTAGTGATAATAGAAGGTGTCCCTCCAGTTCTTGGGTGTATTTCCTTTTAAGATTGGCACAAGACTTTCGCCTTGCATATCGCTCGGCACCGGCACGCCGGCCAATTCCAGAAAGGTCTCCGCGAAGTCCAGATTGGATACAATGTCATTGTTCACTGAACCCGCCTTTGTCTGCCCTGGCCAGCGGACCAGCAACGGCGTCTTGAGCGACTCCTCGTACATCCAGCGCTTGTCAAACCAACCGTGCTCTCCTAAGTACCAACCTTGATCCGACGCATATATGACCACCGTGTTTTCCGCCAATCCTGTTTCGTCCAGATAATCTAATACTTCGCCGATTCCGTCATCCACTGACTTCACGCAGCGCAGATAGTCTTTTACATAGCGCTGATATTTCCACTGCATGATCTCCTTTTCGGACAGATTCGGTTTGGCTTTCAAGTAGGCCTCGTTTTTCGGACCGTAGGCCGCATTCCATTGAGCCAATTGCTCCGGCGTAAAATTCCGAGGTTGAGTCAGTTTCAGGTCCCTGTCGTTGAGGTGGGCTTTGATCTCCATGGCCTGATTGTAGGCCGGGGAAGCGCGGGTCGCATAGTCATCGTAGAGCGTTTCGGGTTCGGGTATCGCGACATCGTCGAGCCACGTTAAGTATTTTGGAGCCGGCTCCCAATTCCGATGAGGCGCCTTGTGCTGGTACATCAGCATGAATGGCTTGTCATCCTCGCGACCGTTCTTCAGCCATGAAAGGGTCTTTTCGGTGATAATCTCCGTCGTGTATCCAGTATGTTCACGCGTGACTACCTTTCCATTTTCATCAGTCGTCTTCATCGGTGGATTGTAATATGGTCCTTGCCCTACCAATACATCGAAATAGTCGTATCCCTGCGGGGTTGATGCGAGGTGCCACTTGCCAACAACCGCGGTTTGATAACCCGCTCTCTGGAGAAGCTTGGGGAACGTTTGCTGATCGCCGTCAAAGACAATGCCATTCACCGCGAACCCATTGATATGGCTGTATTTTCCCGTCTGGATCACTGCGCGACTTGGCCCACAAATAGCATTCGTCACATAGCATCGGTCAAACCTCATCCCCTCTTTTGCGAGCCGATCCATATTAGGAGTCGTGATACGCTCTGGGTCGTAGGCGCTCAAAGCCTGCTGACAATGATCGTCCGAAAATATGAACAAGATATTCGGTTTGCCTGAGCTAGCAGCGAACGCGTGGCTAAGCAATAGAACCAGCGCAATAATGGCTCCATACACATCTTGTTTCAAACCAGAGGGAGTGTTAATAGGTCTTTTCATAAATCGAGCAATTTAGGGATTTCAGAAGCAATATCGGCTTGTCGCTTCCTGTTTCAGAAGAGTTACCTGACTAAGGCACGCATTAGACGCCTCCTCAACAAATAAACCGGTTTAAAATTGTTATTCAACCTCGCAATTTTGATTGACGAAACAGCATAAATAGAGGAATTAGCAGCTTTTAAATTCAGACAAATCGGGTTTAAGGAGCGGGACGAATTCTCGGTCATTAAACGTCCACCTTTTCCACTGACTTCGCGAGACGGAGCAGGATCGGTTTACGTTTGAAATGGGAAAAATTCAAAAAGCTTTCATTACCCTAGTTTATTTGGCTTAAAATCGCAGAATAAAGCGGCCCACGTAAGCCCTTATTCGCGTAAACCCAGCAATTGGCTGGGATCGAATCGATCCCAATTTGCTATCCGACAGGTGTCGGAGATGAGCAGAGCTTAAGCCTCTTCCTTCTGCCATTGCCCTTGGTTTCGTAGCCCCCACCCCTATACGCGCACAACCTGCGTGCGTACCTTTCAACCTACAATAACTGACTTAATTAGAATGAAAATCACATACCTTAACCCTATAGAAAGGACCGTTCCACTATGCTGCGGTCTCCTAATTGTCGCCCATACTGCGTGGGCGCAAAATGAAGCAGGAAGCGAAGTCTTCGAGCTTTCCCCGTTCACGATCGACGCTTCTAGCGATGAAGGCTACTACGCCTCCCAAACGATGGCGGGTGGCCGCCTGAGCAGTTCCCTCAAAGACACCGGGGCTGCCATACAAGTGGTCACCAAGGAATTCATGGACGATCTCGGAGCAACCGGTATCGAAGAATTGCTACAGTATACCACCAGTTCCGAAGTGGCCGGTATTCTGGGCAATTTTACCGGAGCCAACGACGGCGGTGAGGGCGAGACCAGCACGGGAGATGCGCGGCGGGAACCGGATGGCACTTCTCGTATCCGAGGTCTCGCAGCCCCAGACCGCACCCGCAATTTTTTCGTCACGGACATTCCGTTCGACGCCTACAATACGGAGCGAATCGACATCAACCGCGGCGCCAACTCCTTCCTGTTCGGACTAGGATCCCCCGCCGGTCTAATCAACAACGGTATCGCCAAAGCCCAGTTCCGTGACACCAACGAAATTAGCACACGCATCGGCTCCGGCGGCAAGGACCCATCCTACCGGGCCGACTTCGCCATCAATCGAGTCATTATGGAGGACAAGCTCGCTATTCGAGTACATGGCCTCATGGACCGCACGCAATATCGTCAGCGCCCCACCTACAAAAACGACGATCGCATTTTCACGGCCTTCACCTATCGACCCTTCGGGAATGAAAACACCGTTTTCAGCGGATACCTGGAACGCGGCGAAATCATCGGAAACTCTCCGGACGTTTTACTCCCTCAGGACAACCTTTCCCAATTCCTGGAACTCCCAGCCAAATTCGATGTGACCCGATTTGTCAGGGATTTCAGAAACCCCTTTGGCACGCGATTTCAAGAGGGCCCGAACGACGCGCAATGGAACAACCCCAATCAATGGCCAGAAGCAGAGAAGCAAGCATACCTGGATGCTGGATACATCCGTCGCGACGAAGGCGGAGAACTCCAGTACCGCAACATTCGCTGGGGCGCCGGTGCCTACGGTTTTGTCTGGGACGGCAGCAATGGATACGACAGCCCGGCTTTCGGCTATACCGATCAATACCGCGGCGCTGACATAGAACGCAACCCCAACGGCAACGAAGTCCCCAACTACTGGTCAGGAGGACCCACAACAGGCACCGTTCAGGCCGGCACTGGAGGCACAAACGGCGGTGCTCCCCAAGGAATCTATCCAGGGAATCGCGGTGAGATAAAAGGAACGGGCTGGCTTGACCAGGGCTTCCTCGATCTAGAAACCTTCGATTTTAGCCGCAACAACCTCGGTTGGGACAACGACTACTACACACGCGATTTCTTCAACTACAATTTCTCCCTAACCCAGAGCTTCTGGGAGGGTAAGGGCGGCTTCGAACTCGCCTACGACTACCAGGATCTCTACCGCGACAATTTCACGGCCTTCAACGCAGCCAACTCGGCGATCACGTTTGATGTCAATGAAACGCTCTTGCTGCCAGCAGATCCGAACTACACGGTCTCCGGCAACTACGACCCATTGCCCAACCCCAACTTTGGACGCCCCGTTATCATGACCAAAGCCGGGAGCACTACCATTGACGAGCAGCGTGAGTCCTACCGCTTCACCGGCTTTGTGAAATACGACTTCGAGGATTCTCTAAACAACGATCGTTTGGCCAAGATCTTGGGCAACCACACTTTGACCATTCTTGCAGACGAGAACGTCTATAATGAGAATCGGGTCAACTGGACACAGGATTCCTATGGAGATCCGGATCCCGCGTTGCATATTGGAGCCCCAACGGGTCGCTTCTCCGCCAACAATGTCCGCAACATTCCGAACCTCGTGTACATTGGACCGCAGCAGCTCGACGCGTGGAATCCTGGCTTCCAGCTTAGCGACTTTGAGATCACTCCAGCCTACTACGACCTGCGTAGTACATTAGGGAATACTTACCAGAAGCTCAGCTGGAACCGAGGGCCGGATGCCACCAACGAGGCGCTCGCACTCGATCTGGACGTGGCCAATGGAGACGAGCAATGGCTCGTGCACACTTATACACCGACGAAAGTTCCTACGAAAAACGTTCGCCTGCAACAGACAACCGTCCGTTCGCTCGCTGCAAATTCCGCCTCCAAGTTTCTCGACGATGTTCTGGTCGTAAACATGGGCTATCGTGAGGACACCATCGAGAATTGGCTCAACACCGAGCCCAATCTCATCGGCATAGACGAGGTTTCGGACGTAAGCCCTCAGGGCTGGCATCTCGAAGACGGCAACTTCAACAAGAACAAGGTGTCGACCTTTGGATACGGAGGCGTCCTCTACTGGCCAAAGAATCTGATATCTCTGC
>JAUHWE010000418.1 GCA_030424825.1 Verrucomicrobiia bacterium | reverse complement strand
TGTTCAAATAGCCCTCAGGCCAAGTCTCCGACCCAAACTCGCCTGGGCGAGGCAACGTGTGGAAGATCCACTTCCGTTCGCCGGTCCGAGCGTCAAAGGCTCGTACCGCTCCCGGGACGTTCTCCGCGACATTGGCACCGATGATAATCTTGTCGCGGTATACGTAGCCTGGTGTGTTGAGAAAGACGTTCGGAACCCCTTCTACATCCAGATTTTTGCCGAGATGGATCCAACCTCCCTCTCCAAACGATGTCACCAATTTACCGGTACGAGAATCCAGACTGAAAAGATAGCTCCCTTTCATCGTAAAGACACGCCCTTGTCCCTTGTCTCGCCAGAACATGAGGCCACGCTGGCTTCTGTCCGACAAGTTCTCGTGGACGGCATCCGGATCGAAGGTCCAGCGCAATTCCCCACTGGATCCATCCAGAGCAACTACCCGACTAGTCGGCGTAGGGGCATACAGGATACCCTCGACTACGAGATGGTTGCTTTGGTACATCGCCTTGTCACCCGTATCGTAAGTCCAAGCGACTTCCAGTTTGCTCACATTGGAGCGGTTGATCTGGTCTAGCGCCGAATACTGGCTACTCGAAGGGTGCCCCAAATAATCGGCCCAATCAGCACCAGCATTTTGGGAATCGTGTTGCTGGCAAGCAGGGATGAGGAGAGCCGCCGCGAGGAGCGCTAAAAGAGGCAAAGTCGATGAGAGACTTGGTTTAGTCATAGGAGTTTGTACGGGTGGAAAGCCGGTCTTTGAGAAATGCCGGAATCTACGAGGGAGAGAAACTGACGCAACCGGCTCTGTCAATCAACCCCGAATAAGTTGAACGCTTCCACTTCAATCTGCCTAGCTTTTCTTCCGCGTTCCGAAATTCGAATTTTTGAATCGAAGTATTCCAGTGAGGCAACTCCGACGAAGTCATCTGGTATCTCCGCAAGAAACATAGCGTACCGGAAAGACTGCGTTTCACTGGCATCGATGTATCGGTAAAGCGCTCGATCGAAGATTCGCCCCTTGGCCACCAGGTCCTTACCGGGACGGTGCAAACCCGAGGTTCCGAATTCGAGACCGCGGGCAGAAGGCTTCCCGTCTTTCACGTGACGCCAAATATTTAGCCACGGGTAGTCGGAAGACTTCCAAAGGTAGCCTAGCAGGAGCCCGTGTTGCGGGCTCGTCGCCGTGACCCAGCCGAACTCTTCTTCTATAATGAATGAGACCACATTGGGCGACGGGTCGTCGTCCAGATAGCGAAGATTCACCTCGGTTCCGTCCATTTTCTGGGCCATCGGCCAGTGGATTTCGGGCTTCTCGGGATGGGGCATGGGTCGTTCCTGCATAAAACCACGCGTCCCATTGGAATCGACGACCGTTTCGGTATCCAGGAACGGAGGACCAATCGTGGGGTGCTGCACGATATTGTATATACGGCCAATGGGGTTTGTATTGGCAACGATTTCCTCCACCAAAACCACCGCTGACCCTTGCTGCATGCTGGCATAGCGCTCGACGCTGATTCCTGCCATCGGAAGCTTCGCTGCCAGACCGATACGGAATTGCCCTTTTCCCGACCGTTGATCGGGCAATGCGTCCCACCAGACTTGAGTCGCCTCACCGTGATTGGTCATGCCATTGGCCTTCTCGGCCTCCGACGCTGATCCCCAACGGTCCAGGCATAGGAAATGCCCCATAGATCTCGGCAGCATTGGCGGCGATTCGTTCGCCTTTGGGCTGAATGACCAGGAATCCCACTGCAGCGGATTCAAGCCTTCCGGCTTCAATCGATACGCGGCAATCGAACCCCCACCTAGGTCGATGACGACTTCTGCCTGATCGTTCTCCAACGTAAGGGTCGGGCGGCTATCCTCTCCGCTGCACAGGTTACCGACCAGCAAACTGGATATAATGAATGAAATTCGAATCCGTCTGCCACTTTCGTTCATTGGCACATCGTTCTACTTATTTCCCGATTCGTCAACACGTCGTATCTGCTCGAGAAAACGAAAAGCCCGAGCGTTCTGCTTTGCTCTCTTTTTTCTGGCGTTGGCGATTGACGGTGCTACAGAAGTGAAATCATGAAGCGAACCCTATTCTCTGCTCTTTTAGTCGCATCTCATTTCACCCTATCCCTACTTGCCCAACCGAATGTGGTCGTACTGCTGTCGGACGACCTAGGGTATCAGGATATTGGATGCTACGACGGGCCTGTTAAGACGCCCGCATTGGACAAGCTCGCCGAGGGAGGTACTCGATTTTCGGACTTCTACTCGGGATGCGCGGTGTGCTCCCCATCAAGAGCAGTGCTATTGACCGGTCGCCATCATATACGAGCCGGAGTATACAGCTGGATATTCGACGAAACGCAGCATTCCCACCTCCTAGAACGGGAAGTCACTCTGGCGGAGGTCTTGAAGGAGGCCGGCTACGCAACGGCCCACGTAGGCAAATGGCATTTAGGGCTGCCGATGGGAGACCGAAAAAAGCCGACTCCGAGCGACCATGGCTTCGACTACTGGTTTGCGACGGCGAACAACGCCGCCCCTAGCCATCGCAATCCTAACAACTTCGTTCGCAATGGAGAAGCCGTTGGAGAAATCGAAGGCTATTCCTGTCAAATTTTAGTAGATGAGGCCATTGACTGGCTCGAGCAAAGTGATCGGGGTGTCCCCTTTTTTCTAAATGTCTGGTTTCACGAGCCACACGCCCCAATCGCCGCACCTGATGAAATCGTCTCCGAGTACGGGGGCCTAAAAGACAAGGCGGCCATTTACTCAGGCACCATCGCCAATGAGGATCAGGCGATCGGCAGACTGTTGGCAAAGCTCAGGGAAATCGATGATCCCGAAAACACCCTCATCATCTACGGTTCTGACAATGGGAGCTACCGAGATGACCGAACCGGGGGACTGAGAGGACGGAAAGGGATGAATTGGGAAGGCGGGATTCGCGTCCCGGGCATTTTCAACTGGCCGGGAAAAATCGGCGCGAGCCGACTGGAAAGGACGCCTGCAGGACTTGTGGATGTATTGCCAACCGTGTGTGGCTTGCTGGATTTGGACACCCCTCAAGGAGTCCATTTGGACGGGACCGATTTATCGTCGTTGCTGACCGGCGTTGGAAGGAACTTTGAGCGGACGCAACCCCTGTTTTGGCATCTCCAGAAAGCGAGGCCGATTGTGGCCATTCGGGATGGAGACTATTCACTCGTGGCCGAGCCGGACTTTGAACTTTCGAAAGACAATATGTTCGACGAAGCATGGATTCCTGCAATCAAGTCGGGAACCTACAAGAACTACCAGCTGTTCAATTTGAAGACCGATCCGAAACAGGAAACCGACATTTCAAGCCAGAATCCCGAGTTAATGGATCGACTCAAAACACAACTACTAGAAATCAACGCCAGCATAATGGCGGATGGCCCCGACTGGCATTTGATGCGTTGATAAATGGATACGCGACTCCATGTCGTCGCTCGAAAAGCTGACGCTTCGAGTAGCGGTCTTTTCGGCTTTCCAAAACACAAAGCCTACGGGAGGGCAAAGGCGATGTACTGGCCCTTTATCGTTTCAGCGGTGGCATTCGTCAGACCCACCTGGGCAGAAGCGCAAAAAAGGATGTATTGACGCCCCGCGACTTCGTAAACCGCGGGAATACCTTCTAAAGCAGCCGGCACTTCCCTCTCCCAGAGAAGCTTACCGTTATCCAAGTCGATTGCCCTAACCTTTTTATCCCGCGTACCCGCAAAGAGCAACCCGCCTGCGGTAACCACAGGGCCCACCTTAGGCATGGAGGAGCCGGTGTTTTTGATTCCCATGGCGGCGAGATGGGGAACGTCACCTAAAGGAATCTGCCATTTGATTGTACCAAGATTCAGATCATAGGCAGTAAGCGTCGTCCACGGTGGACCGATAGGAGATAGACCACTGCTATCTCGGACCAAACCGAACCCACTCGTAAATCGCACTCTCGAAGCCAATTGTTCAGAGGCTTTAAAACTCCCACTGGAAACCGGCTGGGGAGATTTGAGGTAGGTCACGAGCAGTTCGACATCCTTTTCAGAAAGGGATGGGAAGCCGGGCATTGGCCCTTGTCCGGCTACGATAACATTTCGCAATTGGTCATCGTTGAGCTTGTCGGAAATTCCAACGAGCGAGGATACCGCCGCAAAATTCGTTTGTCGTTCCGTAGAATGACAGCTTTGGCAATGCCTATCATACAAGTATTGCGCCCGCAACTCGGGTTCACTCGGCGGAGGAGCCACCTGTTTCTGGTCGGGTACCAATTTTAAGATAGCAGGGTGATCTTTGGATACAACGTAAAGGGTGCCGTTCCTCGGATCGACTGCTCCCCCACCCCAATTGGATCCGCCATTGTTACCCGGCATCTGAATGGTATCCCCACGACCCGGGGGAGTGAAGAGACCTTCGTTCCGCGCGTTTTTGACACCCTCGTAAAAAAGAGCCCGGTCCTCTTCGCTCATGTAGGGATTCAGATCCTCGACAGTGAATGACTGCCGCGCAAACGGAGGAGGAGCCGTGGGAAAGGGTTGAGTCGGCCAGAGCGTTTCGCGAGGCATTTCCGTACCTTGCGGAACCGGACGTTCCTCAATCGGCCAAATCGGTTCGCCCGTGAGCCGGTCAAAAACGAACAGAAACCCTTGCTTGGTCGCTTGGGCGACGACATCCACGGGCTTCCCATTGCGGTTAATCGTCAGCAGCTTCGGAGCCGTTGCCGGATCGTAGTCCCAGATGTCGTGGTGGACGAATTGAAAGTGCCAAAGACGGGTCCCTTTTCGCGCATCTAGAGCGACGAGGCAATTACTGTAAAGATTGGTTCCCTTGCGATCCGCCCCGTAGAAATTGTATTTGGCACTGGCGACAGGGAGGTATACAATACCCCGCTCCTTATCCACGGTGAACTCCGACCATACATTGGCGCCGCCGGGATGTGTACACCTGAGTCTCAGGATGCAAGCTCGATATGTCAGTGAAAAG
>JAUHWE010000417.1 GCA_030424825.1 Verrucomicrobiia bacterium | reverse complement strand
GGACATGTTTAGCGAGCTCGAGGACAAGATTGATGCGGTGACCGTCTCAACTCCCGATCACATGCATGCCTACATCGCGCTCGACGCCATGCGACGCGGCAAGCATGTCTATTGTCAAAAGCCGCTTGCCCACAATGTCTGGGAAGCCAGTCAAATGGCCCTACAGGCGGCGAAATCGAATGTCATAACCCGTATGGGAAACCAGATTCATTCCCATACCGTTTACCGAACTGCGGTACGCGCTTTGCATTCCGGAAAAATCGGAAAGATCAAGCGCGTGCATTCCTGGGTGGAGTCCGCTGGACACGGACGCTCCGGACATCTGAATCGTCCGAAAAATTCGCCTCCCATTCCTAAATCTCTCGACTGGAACCTCTGGCAGGGAGTGGCCCCCAAAAGGCCTTACAGCGGGGAGGGTGTTTGCCACCCTTGGGGCTGGCGGGACTGGCAGGACTTCGGCAGTGGCGCTCTGGGCGATTTCGGATGCCACATTCTAGATCCTGTATTTACTGGCCTAAATATACAGGGCGCTCCCATCGAAATAATGGCGGATCATACGGGGATGAACGACGAGGTTTGGCCGGCCCAATCGACCGTGCACTATCTCTTTCCCGGCACGGAGTACACGGAGAAGGATAAGCTGAGGATCACCTGGTACAACGGCGGCCGCCGCCCTCCGCAGGCTGGATCACATGTGCCGGTGACTACTGCGCTCCCCAAAAGCGGCTCATTGATAATCGGTGAAACGGGAACCTTGGTATTGCCGCACTACAAGGAGCCGCGTTTCTACCCGCAGGAAAACTACCCCAGCGGGAGCATTCAGCCCGCTGAGAATCTGAACCACTATCATGGATTTGTCGATGGCTGTATCAGCGGTCGTCAGCCAAGTGACGGGTTCGAATACGGTGGCCCGTTAACAGAAGCGGTTCAGCTCGGGAACATTGCCATGCGATTCGCAGGCAAAAAATTGGAGTGGGATAGCGAAAGGCTGTGGGTCACCAATATAGAGGAAGCCAACGAATTTGTATCGCGGAGTTACCGCAAGGGATGGGGGATCGATCCGGTTAGCTGAACCAAATTGCAAAGTGGCGTTTGGCAATCCCATACATCGCCCTCCCTTTTAGATATTCTTAGAATGCACAAGTATAACCGAATAGTCTTTCTCGCTCTTTCGAGTAGTCTCCTTTGCGATCCTCTCTGTAGTCAGGAGCTTTCTGGCCAAAGCGAGGTGCTCCGGAGTCAGCCGCAGCCAGTCGAAGCTGCGCTGAATTCAATGTACCCGATTTCTGGATATGAAGTCTTCCCATTCGCGGTGGAACCGGATATTGCGGATCCGGTAGCCATGGATTTCGACGAGGACGGTCGCTTGTTCGTTGCCGAGATGCGAGGCTACAGTGAGCGGAACGATCGAAAGCTGGGTCGCATTCGCATATTGGAAGACGTGGACAATGACGGCAGATCCGACCGGTCTGTGATCTTCGCCGACAATCTGAACTGGCCGACCGGTCTCATGGTTTACGATGGAGGGCTCTTTGTGGCCGATGCTCCAGACCTACTCTACCTAAAGGACGTGGATGGGGATGGTTACGCGGATACTCGAGAGGTGGTGTTCACGGGATTTGAAACCCAGAATGTACAAGGGTTGATCAACAGCTTTCGGTGGGGGCTCGACAACCGGATCCATTTCTCTGGCAGCCGGAACGGCGGCGCGATTCACCGCCCGGGTCACGATGTTTCCGAAGGGCTGAAAAACATAAGGCGCCGCAACGTAGTGTTTGATCCGGTGAGCTTAGAAATGGAGTCAACCAGCGGCGGAGGGCAGCACGGGCTAACCTTTGACGACTGGGGACGAAAATTCGTTACGGCCAACAATGACCACCTGCAGATGGAAGTGTTTGAGGAGCGATACCTGACCCGCAATCCACGAATGAAGATTTATCAATCCATGCAGTCCATCGCTTCGGATGGCCCGCAAGGAGACCTGTTCCCCCTCAGCCCTCTGGAGAACTGGCGAGTCGTTCGAACCCAAATGAGGATCGAAGGAACGGCGACCGGTCTTCTGGAAGGGCGCGGGCGGCCCCGAGGATATTTCAGCGCGGGTACAGGGATTGTGGCTTATCGGGGGGATGCGTGGCCGGCAGCATTCAAGGACCAGCTTTTCATTGGAGATGTCGGGGCGAACCTCATTAGCCGAAAAGCGCTTCGAGTCGACGGGACCCAGTTTATCGCCGACCGGATCGACGAAGGGTTCGATTTTCTCGCAAGCGAGGACCTTTGGTTTCGACCGACGATGTTGAGAAACGCGCCCGACGGGAATCTCTGGTTTGCCGACATGTACCGGGAGCATATAGAGCATCCGGCTTCCATTCCAGAGGTGCTTAAGAAACGTATGGATCTGGCCAATGGCGATGAACTGGGACGTATCTACGTGATTCGTCCGAGCGGCGCTACACCACGACCCGCTCCGAAGCTCAGCCAGGTAGGGACTGCTGAACTGGTTTCCCTCCTGGAGCACGCGAATGGCTGGCACCGGACCACCGCGTCCCGGCTCCTTTTTGAACAACAAGATCCAAAGGCGGCGCCGATGATGGAACGCCTCTTCCGCAAAAGTTCCAGCGCTCTTGGACGCATGCATTGCCTTTACGCCCTTGAGGGGCAGAACCGACTTGTGCCCACCATTCTCCTACAAGGGCTAAACGATTCGGATCCAAGGGTGCGTCAACATGCGATCCGGCTTTCAGAATCGCGCCTCAGTACCGAGAGTTCCCTGCTCCGGAAAGTAGCCGGTTTAGTCCATGACGAAGATCCTCTCGTTCGCTTACAGGCCGCGCTTTCACTCGGTGAGACAGATGACGATCTGCGCTTAAAACCATTGTCGGAGCTGCTGATTCGGCATGGATCAGACGAACATATGCAAATCGCGGTTTTTAGTTCGTTGAGGGATGACGTCGGGCCCGTTCTGGAATCGCTTTTAGATCAGAACTCGTTTTTGGGGCAGCCCTATGCGCTGGCAATTTTGGAAGAGCTTATCGGTCAGCTGTGTCAGCTTAATGCCCGCGAAGCCGCTATTCTGGTGGGCAACGCCTTTCCTCCGCTCTACGACCACCGCCCCCAGCTCGCCATCGCGCTTTTGAGAGGATTCGATGACGCCCTTCCCGCCGGGGAGTCCATCACGAATTTTTTCAAGACGATCGGCAACGCACATGCCTTGGAAATCTTCTCCTCGATGATCCAGAATTCAGGAGACCGAGCATTGAGCGAATCCCTTCCCCTTGAGGCGAGATCCGCCTCGATTGAGGCCTTAACCTTGAGCGATTTCACGTCGGGCGAAAACACTTTCAGTGAACTCCTGAAGCCTACGCAGCCGCAATCGATCCGGATCGCCACCATTGAGGCATTGAACCATTTTGACCACCCAGGGATTTCTGTCCTGTTGCTCGGCAAATGGGCTGCTTTTAGCCAAGCGCTTCGGGTGGCCGCGATGGACGTGCTGCTTAACCGTTCAGAACGTGTTCACAGCCTCTTGGACGCCATTGAGTCGAACGACTTCACCATTGGGAATTTAACCGTGCAAGACATTGATCGGCTTAATTTCTACCCGGACACTGAGACGCGCACGCGAGCGCGTCGCATACTTCTGTTGAACAAGTCAGCCCCTCGATTCAAAATCGTAGAACGCTATCAGAAGGAGATCGATTCGTTTAGCGGAAACACCGAAAAGGGACGGGCGATTTTTGAAATGACCTGCTTGGCCTGTCATCAACTGGAGGGTCGGGGAAATGCGATCGGTCCGGACTTGGCGGACTTTTCCAAAAGAGGCAGCGACGCCTTGCTGGCGAATATCCTAGATCCGAATCGGGAAATTAATCCGCTATACGAAAACTACGTTATCTCTTTAGTCGATGGACAATCCTTGAGTGGAATCATCGTATCCGAAAACGACAACGCGCTGGTCATGCAAACGGTCAGTGGGAAAAAGCAGGGCATATCTCGAAGCGAAATCGCGACTCTGACTTCTACGGGACGATCACTGATGCCCGAAGGGCTGGAAGCCAGTATATCTCCCGAAGGTATGGCGGACTTGATCGCCTTTCTCCTGTCGCTGTCCGAATGAGTAATATATTCCTATAAGAAACCGGCCTGAACAACTTAACCCGCAAATCAAACCTATCTTTATGAGCACTCGATTCCTAACGATTTTATTCTTTTTCTTAACTGCTATGCATTTCACTACCGCCAATGCCGCTGAATGGCTGGCTGGGGTCGCTCGGGTTAAGATCACCCCTGAAAAGCCCCTCATAATGTCGGGCTACGATAGCCGCATCACCCCCTTCAAGTCTGTCAAACATGACTTGTGGGCGAAAGCGCTTATTTTGGAGGACAAGACGGGAAAGCGGGTCGCGATCATTACAACAGACGTTGTGGGAATCTCCTCTGAGCTTACCGAAGGTATCTATAAGGCAATTACAGAACGGACGGGTATCGCTCGTTCGGATATTCTGCTAACCTGGTCGCACACACACAGTGGACCGGAACTGACGCTTTCCGATATACCAGTCGAGGGTATTCGCGAAAGCGATATTAAGAATTCAATAGAGTATTCGGCCGGGCTGCAGAAAAAACTGGTTCAAGTGGTCGTGGACGCTGGCCAATCGCTGCAACCCGTAGAATTAAGTTGGGGGGCAGGATTTGCTTCGTTTGTAATGAATCGGCGGGAACGAACCCCACGGGGCATACGTCTGGGCGTGAATCCGAGTGGGCATGTCGATCGAAGCCTTCCATGCCTTAGAATTACGACTGAGGATAACAAGCTCCTGTCAGTCATTTTTCAGGTTGCCTGTCACAATACGACATTGGTCGGCGACAATTATATAGTCAGTGGTGACTATTCTGGCTTTGCCCAGCTTTCGATAGAGAAAGAGTATCCTGGCTCGACCGCTATGTTTATGACTGGTTGCGCGGGCAATGCCAATCCCTATCCGCGAGGAACCATGCAGAACGCGGTAGAT
>JAUHWE010000416.1 GCA_030424825.1 Verrucomicrobiia bacterium | reverse complement strand
CCCTTGACGAAGCGGACCCGATTCGATTCTAAATCGATACCCAATCAATCAAAGGTAGAACCGGGTTTTCACCTCTGACTAATTGGGCAAACGCCACTCATGCTCGACGCCGAAATCATTTCCAGCCTTCAAAACGCTCGCATCAAGAATCTCGTGAAGCTGCGCAATCGCCGCCCTCGGGATCGCCAAGGGATCTTCATTGCGGAAGGATACCGGGCTATTAGCCGCGGCTTGGAAAGAGGTGTGGTACCGGAAGAAGTCTATTTTTCCCCGGACTGGTTCCTCGGCGAAAACGAACCGGCCCTCCTCGAGGACGCCAAGAACAAAGGGGCCACGCTCTTCGAGCTGACCAAGGTTGCTTTCGAGAAAGTCGCCTATCGAGACCGGCCCGAGGGAATCCTCGCAGTATTCAAACAATGGAGTCACCAGCTGGACGAGATTGAACTAAGCGACTCCCCTTTCCTGCTAATTGCGGAATCAATCGAGAAGCCGGGAAATCTGGGTACGATCCTGCGTTCGGCCGATGCCGCTGGTGTCGATGCCGTTATCTGCTGTGATTCCGTCACGGATCTCTTCAATCCCAATGTGGTCCGTTCGTCTACCGGTGTGCTATTCTCTATGCCTACCGTCATGACCTCCACTCGGGAGACCATCGACTGGCTCTCCAAAAAAGGGATACGCTCTGTGGCGACAACCCCGCATGCGGAAGACTTTCACACGGCGGTAGACCTGACAGGACCCATCGCCATCGTCATGGGCAGCGAACAGTTCGGGCTGTCCGAGACCTGGCTCGACGCCTGCCAACAGCAGGTTCGTATACCCATGGCTGGACAGGCGGATTCCCTAAACGTCGCCATGGCTACCTTAGTAACCCTCTTTGAGGCCGTTCGGCAGCGCACCCTCTCCTCGTGAATCTCAGTCAGCTGCAAGAGAATTTCGAAGCGCTTGCGGCAGACGATCCGCTATGGACCGTATTGTCCGACAATGCCAAGCGCGGAGGTAAATGGGATCTAGAAGAATTCTACGCTACCGGGAGAGCTGTGATCGACGATCTGGAATCCCGACTGGAGAAATGCGGCGAGTGCTTGGGTGGCGACGCGGCGATTGATTTTGGCTGCGGCGTGGGAAGGCTGACATTCCCTTTGTCCCAACGATTTCGGACCTGCTACGGAATCGATATTTCCCGCAGCATGGTCGACTTCGCTTCCACGCAGAACGAGGCCCCCACTGTACGTTTATCGAGAATTCAACGACCCGGCTCGATCAGTTCGAGAACGCATCGATCGACCTGATCTATTCCGCGATCGTCTTCCAGCACATCGCTCCCCGTTACACACGTGAATACCTCAAGGAATTCAGCCGACTTCTCAAACCCGGGGGCCTTCTCGTGTTTCAACTCCCCAGCCATCTCGACCCAGAATATCCCGGCAACCAGAAGCCATTCCGGCTTTTTAAAAAGCGTCTCTTCTATCAACTGAAAGCTCTCAAACAGCAGCTCGCGAAAATTCTCCCGTTTGTCCGGAGTGAATCATTTTTCGAGATGAATGCCATTCACCGAAACAAACTGGTGCCCTTTTTGGAGAAACAGTGCTCCCTCACCCTGCTGGATCAACAAGATTTTCCGGCAGCGGGTCCCGCTTGGAAAAGCTATCTCTACTTGGCCCAGAAGAGGGGCTAAAGCAACTTTGATTAATCAAAGTCTCTATTTTGCCCTTTAAAATTTGGAATTGACACTCCTCAAACCAAGGGTAATGCCCTTAGTTGATGAAAAACGTTTCAACCTATGGACGCATTGTCTTGGCGATCGCTGTCCTTCTTTCAGCGACCGTATCCCTATCAGGCGCAAAAGAAGGCCGTGTTAGAGTAGCGGCAACCACGACCATGGTGGCTGATTTGGCGGAATCGGTCGCCGGCGACTTCGCCACGGTCACTGGTTTGATGGGACCTGGCGTCGATCCGCATCTCTACAAGGCAACCGCATCGGACATCAATACGCTGCAATCTGCGGATCTCATTCTGTACAACGGACTGCATCTGGAGGGCCGCCTCGCCGACATCCTGGTCAAACTCGGTCGTCGCGGCAAACCGGTCTATGCGGTTACCGAGAGCATACCGGAGGATAAGCTGCTCGAGCCCGAGGAATTTCAAGGCCACTACGATCCTCACGTTTGGTTCGATCCGAGGCTTTGGGCGCTATGCGTCGATACCGTCGTGACCGCCTTGTCCAAGGTGGATCCGGTCCACACCAAGGAGTTCAAGGAACGCGGTGAATCCGTTCGAGCGGACTACTTGAGCTACTATGAGTGGGGTCAAAAATACATGGCCCAAGTCAAGCCCGGGCAGCGATTCCTCATCACGAGTCATGACGCGTACAACTACTTTGGCCGGGCCTTCGATTTCACGGTCGTTGGCGTACAAGGGATTTCTACCCAGAGTGAAGCAGGCTTGGCCGATATCGTGAAGATTGGCGAGTTCATCAAGCAAAAGGAGATCAAGGCAATATTTGTCGAATCCAGCGTATCCCCTGCCGCAATACGCCGCATCAGCGAAGATTCTGGAGCCAAGATCGGAGGCGAGCTTTTTTCCGACGCGATGGGCGCCAAGGGACATATGGGGAAGGCGGCCGACGGCTCTTCTTTCGATCTCGGAACCTACGAGGGTATGGTTAAAGGCAATATCGCTACGATTGCGGAAGCCCTAAAATAGCCGCTTCTCGGCATCCTTGATGCGTACCTTTCCAGCCATTTTATTCAGCCTCTCTTTTTTGGAGGTTTCAGCGACCTGTGTTCAGGCGGACTCCCGTCCCCTTAAAATCCAGCCCTACGCCCACCTTACTATCGACGGCTGGAGCTTGCTCGAGGGAGGAGCCGGAAGTGGACAGCGGGGTTTCGGTCTAGTCGACTTGGGAGCGGATTTTGTTTTATCCGAAAGGCTTGAAGGTCACGTCGGAGGTTTCCTCTACTTGGGCGACCGTGATGTCGACGGCTTTACTGGCGACTTCGGAGTGTACAGTAATATTATAACCGATACGCGGTACAATTTATTTACCGCTTGGCTTCAACATTCGTTTAGCGATTCCTACATTCGAATGGGTCAGCTCGCTTCTGACGAAACCTTCTACGTCTCGGAAGGCGGCAGTCTTTTTCTCAATTCGAACTTCGGAGCCCTGCCTTCCGTTTCAGCCAACCTATCCGCTCCCCTATTCTCCGTGGGAGCAGCCGGTGCCGAATACCAGCGTCAGCTTGCTAACGGGTATTTCCAGATTGGAGTCTATGCGGGCGACTCGGGCCCCGGCGACCGCGACGACCACGGCTTCCAGTGGAAGGCCGGTGGCGATGCCGGCTATTTCTATATCGCTGAGCGGGGCTGGCAGCTCCACTCGGATTCGTCCCTTCCGACCCAAATCAAGATCGGAGTCTACTTCCACAGTGGTTCATTCGAATCGTTCAACAACGGATCTTACTCCAAAGGAAATGCCGCTTTTTACGCGGTCCTCGACCAGTCACTCTCTGAATCGGTCAGTCTTTTCGCCCGTATTGGCATCAATCCGGAATCTGAATACAATGTTATCGACCGCTACTTTGATATCGGACTCTATTGGCAAGGAATTATCAGCAGTCGACCCGAAGACACTTTTGGCATTGCCTATTCGCATTCACACTTTGGAAATGATTTTCGCCACGCAACCGCCATCGAAGAGAACCGACCGATCACAAATGAGCAGGTACTGGAAGTCACTTATCAGTCCACATTCCTACATGGGTGGCAGGCACAGCCTAGCCTTCAGTACATTATCAATCCGTTCAATGCTTCCGAAGACGCGTTCGTGGCGGGCATTCGCCTTTCGGTTGGTTATTGAAACCTTTGATTCCTGTAAAACTCTCTCTGTTTTGAATACACGATTGCAGCATTCACAGATTCTGGACTATCTCCTGAATCGAAGCACAAACTGGAGTCACTAGTCTCATGTCTGCACCGCCAACAACTGATCCCCATCCAAAATCTCCTCTTCCCTTGGAGATTCACGACCTAACGGTGGCGTACACCAAACGACCTGTTCTCTACGGAATCGATCTCGAGGTTCCCCAGGGATCCATTGTCGGCGTGGTCGGACCCAATGGAGCGGGCAAGTCGACCCTCATCAAAGCCATCATGGGGCTTTTACCGGTCGCCAGTGGGTGGATCGAAGTTTTTGGAGAGCCCTTTAAAAAAGCGGTGACTCGAGTGGGCTACGTGCCCCAGAGGGAATCGGTTGACTGGGACTTTCCCGTGAATGCGATGGATGTGGTCTTGATGGGTCGATATGGACGATTGGGCCCCTTCAAGCGTCCCAGTAAATCGGACAAAGAGATCGCCATGGCCTGTCTCGACAAGGTAAAGATGCTCCCTTACGCCAAGCGCCAAATTTCCAATCTCTCTGGCGGCCAACAGCAAAGAGTCTTTCTCGCCCGAGCGCTAGCCCAGGAGAGTGACCTCTATCTGATGGATGAGCCCTTCGTCGGCGTCGACGCAGCCACGGAGTCAGCCATAATCGAGATTTTGCGGGAGCTTCAGTCGCAAGGAAAAACACTCATTGTGGTACATCACGACCTTACGACTGCTCCAGACTATTTCGATCGTATTCTGCTTTTGAATATGCGGGTGGTCGCCTACGGAAAGACCAAAGACGTTTTCACCTTTGAGAATCTGCAAAACGCCTACGGGGGACGCTTGAGCATCCTTTCGGAGGTCGCCCTTAGCCGGGCCCGCAAGAAAGCGGAAGGTGATACACCCGAAAATTTGCAGCGATGAGAGAATCACTGCCACGCATCGATTCTAATGGTCGGTACCGACGGCTTGCTTTCTCCCTGCTCGGAATCGTCGCCGCTTCCACAATTGCTCACGCCGCCAAAATCGGAGAAATGTCGGAAACGAGCTGGACCGAGCAAGCACTTGATTTTCTATCGCTGGAGCAACCCGTAGTCAGAACCGCAGTGCTCGGAACACTCCTCATCGGATTTTGCTGCGGGAT
>JAUHWE010000415.1 GCA_030424825.1 Verrucomicrobiia bacterium | reverse complement strand
ATCACGGGCTTCCTGCTACCGAAGAGTGCTTGGCGGAAAGCCTTGCCGCAGCAGACTATCGCACCGCCCTGATTGGCAAATGGCATCTCGGGGAGCTCGAACATCACCACCCCCTGCGCCACGGTTTTCAATCTTTCTTCGGTTTTCTCGGTGGCCTGTCCAACTATTATAAGACCGATCTCTCCTGGCAATCCTTGTCCTCAGATGGCGCGGTGGTGGAGACACCTCCTAGCGAGTCCAGCCGCAAGGAATACCTCACCGACCTTTTCACCGATGAAGCCGTTCGCTTTATTCGCGAAGAAGGGGAGGCCGACGCCTCGCCTTGGTTTCTTTATCTCGCATTCAATGCCCCCCATACCCCTATGCAAGCCACCGAGGAATGGCTGGCTAGGGTACCCGATATTCCGGACAAAAATCGCCGCATCTACGCAGCGATGGTCACGGCGATGGACGACGGAATCGGCCGAGTGTTGGACAGTCTCGAAACCAGTGGGCAAAAGGAAGACACTCTGATTTTCTTTTTCAGCGACAATGGGGGGATCACGCCTGTCAATGCCGCAAACAACGCTCCTTTCCGAGGGATCAAGGGTACTCTGCTCGAAGGCGGTATCCGTGTGCCTTACATCGTTTCGTGGCCCGGCAATCTGCCGATGGGCGGCACCTGCGATTTTCCGGTCATGACTTTCGATGCCTGGGCCACAGCCCTCTCAGCAGCAGGGACCCGTCCGTTGGATACATCCATTCGGCGCGATTCCGTTAACCTGCTGCCGTATTTGCGTAACGAAATCCAAAGCGAATCTCGCCGGCATCTTTTCTGGCGCATGGGTAATGGTTTCCAGCTCGCGGTACACTCCGGTGGTCACAAGCTCTTTCGGGTCGAAGGTCTGACCGACCGGGTGTACGACCTTCAAAGTGATATTGACGAAACGAAGCCGCAACGGATCGGCACCGAACATCTCGAACTCCGCAACGCCCTCGCGGCATGGAACGCTGAACTCCCCCTCACGGATTTTACGGACAATGGCCTACGGCATCGCGAGCAATGGGAAGCCGTAGGGCTGAGCGCGGCTCCCGATCGAGAAAACTAACCGTAGTCGTTGATTGGGAAACGCGATCACCCCCAAGCTAAGAGCTATCCCCAGAAAAGGCGGCGCGGCGCCCAGTCGTAGGATTCCTCGGAGCCGCGTTGGACGATGCCCCCGAGCCCGGGCCACGGAACGTGAAACCCGAAGCAAGGCGTCCGCTGCAAAGCCGCTTGCTTGAAGACGCGGCGGCGCGTTTCGACCGCCTGGCCCATGTCGTGGTCCCAGCCGATCACCCATTTGGGATTGCGGAACATGAGTATGTCGCTGTGGGCGATGTCCGTAATGTTGAGCAGCGTTTCTCCCGCCGAGGAAATTCGATACATGGCGTGACCGGGCGAGTGTCCAAAGCCGTCCTCAACGGTCACTAGCCCGCCGAACATTTCGCTGCCAGTGGGCGATGGCTGAATCTGGCTCGCGAGCAATTCGAAACGCTTCTGGGCCACCTCGACCATGCGGTCCAGCGCCTTGCGATCGCGCTTTGTTCGGGAGAAGTCGTGCGTTTTCTGCATCCAGAAAGAACGCTCTTCCGGTGTGCTGTAGATGGCCGCGTTGGGAAACATCGGCGTTTCATCCGGGGCGATAAAGCCTGCCATGTGATCGCCATGCGTGTGGCTCAAGAAGGCAGCGGTGACGTCCGCCCGTTTGATTCCAATGCGCTCCAGGCCTTCGATCAGCCAGCCGCGGTCCGGGTGGTCGACGATGCCGAATCCCGCATCGAAAATAATCACTTCCTTGTCCCGGCGGAGCACCAGAATGTTGATATACATTTGCAGCGAACTCGTGGGCTCGAAGCGCTCCTCCAGTGCCTTTTTCATTTCACCGCGCTCAGACTCTGGATACATCAGGTTCAGCCCCTGTCCAATATCCAGAAAGCCGTCGCTGATTGACCAGGCTTCCACGTCCCCGATGGTGAAGGCGTAGATCCAGGGATTCTGATTGTTCTTGCCTGAGCCTTTCGGTGCCTTCGCTCCTAGCGACGGGCTTGAAATCACGGACCCAGTCCCCAGGGCCGCGCCAGCGACGCCGAGCGTTTTGAGCATGTTTCGACGAGAGAGATTAGCGATTAAGTGTGAATTCATGGGTAATAAACGGTTTGGAAAATCGGATTCCCGGCACGGACGAAGCCACCGGGCAAGAACTGGACGGGATTGGAAGGCAAGCGGCCCTCAAAGGCAACCCAAAGAAAAGGACAGGTTGCGTTCCTCACGAGATGGGCGTCCGGTAAGCGGGAGAGCCGTTTCGCACGGATCAAAGCGGGGAGGAAGGGGTGATTGGCTGCAATGACGCGGGAACCGTTAGCGTGATCGCTCACGACTGACAACTGCTCCCATGTCATCTTTGGGGGCCTTGAGGGAATTCATTGGGAACGAGCTCGTTTCCGATTGCGTCTTTCCATGAGTGATATGGCTTATGGGAATTGACCTTCTATTTTTAGCGGGTTACCTAGAATTTCATTCTTAAAATGCTTCCTTGTGTTTTAAGGGGAACGTTCGATTAATTCACCTTATCCATTAACTCGTTCCCAATCGGAAATCGCATGAAAAAGTCCTTTATCGCGGCTGTAGCTCTTAACCTGTTCACCTTTAATTCAACGATTGCCCAAGTCGGCGTTTGGGATTTCGACGATCCGGAGAATCCGGGCAAGGCCACGGTAGGGCAGGACTTGGTTTTCGAGGGGCAGGCACCTAGCTTCTCGGCTTCGTCGGCAGACCCTAGCGGAAACTCTCGTAGTGGAGTGATCGCTACAGTGCTAGGTCCAGAGAATCGGGTGAGAGTGAATCACCAAATAGCTCCGGAAGCAGGGGAGATGAAGATTAACGACTATACCTTGGTATATGATTTTTTCAGCCCGCTTTCCAGCGAGGGACTCTATCGGAATTTCTATCAGACGGATCGAACCAATGCGGTGGACGGGAATCTTTACATCTCGACAGACAACCGCTTCTATCAGGTGGAGGTAGGAGTTACGGGACCGCTGTTTGATCCTACAAAATGGCAGCGTCTCGTGGTGAGTGTGAGTAACGGCAATTTCTATCGCGTCTACGCAAATGGCGAATTGCTCTTTGAATCTGAGCCGAGGGCGCGGGACGGCTTTTTCGGTTTGGGGACGGACGCGGATGGAAACGGGGACTTTTTCTATGTATTCACCGATGACAATAGTGAGAACTCTCCACTCAACATTGGCCATTTGGAATTGTACGATACGGCTCTTAGCCCGGATTCTGTGAAAGCGTTGGGCGGGGTGGGGGATGTCCTAGTTTGGAACACGAATGATTCTGGAGTGGGATCTTTGAGAGATGCACTCGCTCGTGTCGAAAGCAACGGACGTATTCGGTTTGACCCTACGATGAGCGGGAAGACTATTCAGCTGAATAGCGAACTGGTGGTTGACAAGAGCCTCACGATCGATGCTTCAAGCCTCGCGGCTGCCATCACGATTAGCGGTCGATCCAACGGAGATGATAAACCGGATGAATGGGAAACGCGTTGTTTTCTCGTGGATGATGGCGAGTCAGAGCTGACGCAGGAAGTGGTCTTCTACAACCTGAACATCGTCGATGGCGTGTATGATGGAGGAACAGGTGATGCTCAAAACGTTGGCGGCGGTGGTATTTTCAATAGGGAAATTCTAGTTCTCTTCGATTGCGAGATCCGCCGTTGCCGTACTTTTAATTTGCATCCTTCGCAGGCGAACGGCGGCGGAGGAATCTTTTCCGCTTTTGATTCAAAGCTAAGGCTGGTACGAAGCGAAGTCACCGATTGCGAAAGCACCCATGGGGGCGGCATTTACGGAGGTGGTTTCTTTACAGAGCTCTTCGGTTGCTTCCTTACAAGAAACAGAGCGACGACCCATGGCGGAGGGCTGTATGCGAATGGGGAAGGGGAAGGTCTGATTTTGAATTCAACCTTTTCGCTAAACGAAGCCGGAGAAAAAGGTGGAGCGATGTTCTTGGTAGGAGAAGACTATGGGATGCCGATTTCTCGGACGACGATACATGACAATAAAGCGGGAACAGCCGCCGCTGTGTATATGGGACACTCGCGAACCTGGCTTCATCAATCGACCGTGACGGAAAACGTTTCGGAATCCGGTGGAGCCGTGGTGAGCGCGGTGAGCACCGCGACCTTGGAAGGATCTATTTTGCGTGATAATAGCCCGTCCGATATCCAGGTCGTGCAGGATGATCTTGAAAACGCGCCCACTAGTTTTGTCTCCCGGGGGCACAATTTCGTGGGATCCGGCACGGCCGAAGATCTGGGTCTCTTCGACGCCGAGGGCGATGTAACGGGCGAAGAGGAGCCTATACGGCTATCTCCTTTAGGCTATTATGGTGGTTGGACTCAAACGCGGTATCCGTTTGCGGGTTCGCCGGTGATAAATGCGGGCAGAAGCCTGGTGGGCGGCAATTCTGATCAGCGAGGTTATATCCTTGTAGATGGATTGTGGGACGTGGGCGCAGTGGAGGTAGGTCCATCCTACTATGTGACGACGGCATTGGATAGCGTTGCCGACGACGGTTTGCTTTCGCTCCGCGAAGCGCTTCTTGAGCATTCCGAACTGGGCGCTCGGATTTTGTTCGATCCCACGGTTTTTTCCGCGGGGAATCGCTCGATCGAACTCACTCTAGGCGAGCTCGAGATCGTCGATAGCGACGGCATCATCGTGGACGCTTACGACGATTCCAATTCCATTGTAATTAATGGTGGAGAAAACTCTCGTCTGCTGAGCTTGAATGAGCATTCGTCTGCGGCCTTCATGAATGTGGTATTCACCAACGGAAAAGCTTCGGATGGCGATTCCGAGGCGGAGAGCGATTTTGGGAAAGAAGGAAAAGATGGCGGAGGGATTCTGAACCTTGGAAACCTTACGCTTATCAATTCTTGGGTCGTTAACAGCACTGCAGGTTCGACAGATGTTGCTGATCG